>CBIHQL010000073.1:0-12024 GCA_966211855.1 uncultured bacterium | reverse complement strand
CAATCACAGGTAAAGCAATTTCGACGACGGTGCCTTGGTTTGGCCCAGCACTATCTAAAGTGATGCTGCCCCCCATCAGTTCGATGAAATTGCGAGAGATGGCGAGTCCTAAGCCAGTGCCTTCAAAGCGGCGGGTTGTAGTACCATCTGCCATCACAAAGGGGCGGAAGAGTTTGGGTAACTGGGCCGGATCGATGCCAATGCCCGTGTCTTCTACCGACAAAATTACCCGAGAGCCGCGATGTCCATTTTGGCTACCTGTCAGCGATTCGATCCGGGCTGAAATCGCAATGTGGCCTTCATCCGTAAACTTAACTGCGTTAGACACCACATTTAAAAGCACTTGCCGCAGCTTGGCAGGATCAGCATAAACTGCGATCGGTTCTTGCAGCGTTGGCAACTCCAGCGTCAACCCTTTTTGTTGAATGGGGACTGTTTGCAAATCCATCACTTCGTTGAGGGTATCCCGCAGATCTACAGGCTGCATACTCATGGACAAAGTGCCTGCCTCAATCTTGGCAAGATCTAACAAGTCATTGATGATCTGAAGCAAATGAATGGCGGCATCATCGGCACGTTGGAGAAACTCAATTTCTTCTTCGCGATCGTCACAGCAGCCATCGCGCACTAACCGAATGCAGCCAATAATTGCATTCAACGGGGTACGTAGTTCGTGAGATGTGTTCGCTAAAAACTCGCTTTTCAGACTGTTGGCGGCTTGGGCTTCTCGCCACGCAGTTTCTAGTTCTTCAGCCCGCTCTTCTAAACACTCCACCATACTGTCTAGGGCTTTTGCCAGTTGATTGAGTTCGCGAATGCGGAAGTTACGAGGAGCTGGTTCTGGAGTTTCTAAAATATCGGGTTCAACGGCTAGAGGCAGGAGACTCTCTCCGGGGTTGTCAGTTGCTTCGGAACCAGACTCTAGAGGTGACAACGGCCTATTCACTCTGGAATAAGGGTTGCCGGGACGATGACGCTGTTGAATTTGGAGGGCGTAGTTGCCTAATTGCTCTAGCGGACGAGATAAGTCTCGGGCTACGTAAAGGGTGGCGAGCAGGTTGGCTGCAATTAACCCTAAAGTCAAAATAAACAGAATTTGTTTAATGCCTGAGAGGCCATAAAGGGCGTTATCAATCCGGGTGACCGCTAGTACAACCCAGGTATGTGTTTGTGCGTCTGCCATCTCCACTTCGATGGGGCTGAATCCGGCGAGCCATTCGGTGCCACTGTCTTGAAACCCAAACAGGTGGCGCACATCGGCATCTCGGCTAACGATCGCATTCTGGAGAATATCTTCTAAACGATCGGCGTCTGCTTCTTGACGAATATTCCGTCCAATGCGGTTGCCGCTTGGGTGAGCCAAAATTGTGCCATTTTCGTCAATGACAACGGTATAGCCCGAGAGGGAACCAGGGCGATCGCCTTCGCGTTGGTGCAGCGCAATCTGCGAACTTAAGGCATACCGAAGTTGACCGTTATTGCGATAGACTGGCACGCTCAAAATCAATTGCAGTTGACCGTCGCTCGGGTTGAGTGAGTCAACTTCTGCTGCCGAGGTAATATGCACCAGAGGCTGACTGATGTTCTGCCGGGGTTGAGCGTTCCACTGATCAAGCAAAGATTGATTCTGCTCTGAGGGAGTTGTGGTGGGCTGCGCCTCTAAGGCAGTATTAGCGAGAAGCCGGACTTGTGTGCCACAGGTGCTAGCAACAATTTGTCGAGTTTGAGCATCAGTTAGCTGCATACACTGGGTTGGAGTTGCCATGCGCTGCTGAAGCTGACCAAGAAATTGTTGGGCATTGCTGGTTGAACCAGATTGCAACACCGAAGTTTCACTGGCAGTCACTAAGTTCGCTTGAGCCGCTTTAATGGCATCTTGAATATCGTTACCTTTACGGATGGCGCTTTCGGTGAGGTTGTGCCGAGCGGTTTCTAATAAGCTAGAGCGAGCTTTGCGGTAGGTCACTACCTCCCCTAGCAGCAAAACTGGCACGCTGAGCAGCAAAATGCAGGATAGCAAGACGCGGCGAAAAGAGGATTGACCTAGCTTAGCCATAGTGCAGTTTTAGTGGGGGCTGAGAGATAAGGGCGATCAAAGGACTCAGACCAGAGAAGCTTCGTTCCATGCTAGTCAATCCGTTGCCTACCGGAATCACTTCCTTGAGATAGAAATGTTATGCCATTCCGACATTTACTGGTTGAACGAGGTTGGGTCTGTGCTGAGCTTTGATGCCCATTCTAGGCTAACTAGACTAATAGCTCAGTAGTCTAATAGGCTCAAGAAACAGAAAAAATAGCGTTGGACTGAAAAAAACGTGCAGGTGATAGGTTGGCAAGGGTAGGGTCAGGTTTACTGACAACGCTTTGAGCAAATCGCTTGGCTAAACTCGGCACCAAGGCAAAGGGGCTGCTCAAGCCAGAGAAGACATATAAACCAGTGGTGCTAGGAACCGCACCCACAAAGGGAAGGCGATCGCGACTGAAAGCAACCAGACAGTGATGCCAAGTGCCAGGTAAGTTGGCGATCGCAGGTAGCACTTGTCCAACTTGAGCCCGAATTTGACTTTCACTGAGGGACGCATCTACACAGGCAATCGGGCTGCTCAGGGTGCGGCTGATTTGCCCAATGCACAAACGACCGTCTAAAAACTGCACGGCTCCAGCGTCTATAATCGCAGGCATCACTTCAGTATTAGGTTGATTCCACTGCGGCTCTAGTTCGGTGGCACCTGCTCGCTCCTCAAGCGCAAATCGCTGGTCAACGGCAGACATCACCATCGTTTGTAGGTGGAAATCAGTGGCAGCAATTTCGATTGCTTCAGCATGGGTGAAGTAGAGTGGCAGGGAAATGCCTTGCTGCTGTAACAAAGTGCGGCTCCAGCCTCCAGCACAAACCACAATATTGTTAGCGGTGAAGGTTTGGGTGGGTGTGATGACGCCCGTCATGCGATCGCCCTGTTTGACCCAACCTACGACCTGATCAATTTGCTGTTGACCGCCAAAACGAGCAAAGGCCTGTAAATACGCTTGAGTCAGCGCTATGGGATGGACATGACCGTGGCGTACCGTTAAGGCTCCGGCGATCGCTTGGGGATTCAGCAACGGTTCGAGTTGGCACGCTTCGACCACGCTGAGTAATTGTGGGGGTGTGCTGAATTGTGTATAAGGAGCGGCGATCGTTTGAGGGTCGCGATCGTGAGGGATCGTTAGCAGCAGATCCAGCTCACGAAATTGAATGTCAGCGTCTAACTCCTTAGTGAGTTGTAAATAACGCTCTTTGCTCTCTGCATAAAGTTGGCACATCAGAGGAGTTGTACCCGACCAATAAGCAATACCGCCATAGCTAAATCGTGTCGCTCCGGTTAACTGAGCGTGTTGTTCGATCAGCAAGACGCTTAAGTGTTGTCGAGCTAACTCGTAACTCAAGGCAGCTCCCGTCAGGCCACCACCAACTACAATCCAGTCATAAGTGCTCATGATTTTACAAGGTCAATAACAGCAGCTACGACGGCCCCAACACCTGTTGGCTCCAGAATAGAAGGTTGTCTCCCTAAAGGTAGAGGCGAATTTGGCCCTCATGCACTGTACTGAGATATACGCTACTAGCTCAGCTGCAGCTCTGGCATAGTTTGGCATACTTAATTACGTAAAAACCGCGATCGCTCGTGATAGATTGCAGATTCGCGCTTTGTACAGGTGACTGGCAACTAATCAATCAAACAAGCAGTCATAACAGTCAGGATCGTACCAATTTTTAAGTGGTCAGCTAGGATCATCAACTAACTGCCTAGAGTAAACTCCAGCGTAATTGCGAGTAGTTACGTCTTCTCAATTAAGTAATGTTAATTGATGAGATTGTGCTTGAGCAAAAACACTAACAAAGTCTATCCAAGGCTGAGCATCTACTCTTCTAAAAGAGTGTTTCTTCTATCACTAAAGAATATAAGCTCTGCTCTGTCTCTTGAGTGTTGAGGCTAGCTTGTGCATAGCTTCATAAAAATGATGCCAGCCATAAAAATGACAAGAAATAGTGCCAAAATGCCGACGAAGCAGCTAGCTTTTGGCTAGGCTCTAGATAGCTATCTGTATGAACTGAAGGATTCAATTGGGTAATACCTGGCAGCAGAATAAGAAGTTTTCGGCTGCCAATTTTTTTAGAGTTAGCTTAACTAACCTGACTAAATTTTTTATATAAGTATTGCGCTTTACAGGTAGTAACCTGGTTTATAGTTAAGATCTGGTTAAAAATAGATTAAAGGTGCTGCAGACCCAAGCCCGAAAAGCTCATTGTTAAGGCGATCGCCTGACATCTAGTCGCGAGCCGTTGCTGAGCGTTAGGTATCGCAAACTACACCAATCGCAGCGCCAATAAGATAACAGTTTGATATCACCAGGGAGGAAGCTGTGTCTGATCGTTCTAACTTTTTGCACCCCCGCAGTCGCTACTATGGTGCCGTAAGACCCGAAAACTTGGTGTTTAACGCCAATCTGCAAGAATTTGCTCAGCGCGTTAGTTATATTAGCTGCTTAGAAACAGGCGGCAAGCTAACACCTGAAGAATCTTACAAGCAAGTAAAAGCCCTGTGGAAACAGCTCAAGCGCACAAAAAAGCAGCTTGGCATCGGACAGCAGCCCTTTCAGCAACAAGAGGGTGGTGGCTGAAACCTGGTTGAGCGGTTTCAATTTATCACTTCGCTAGGGGTAGTCATCTACCCCTATTTTGATGTCATGGTGTGTACGCCATCCCAGTTTTCGGGTGGGGGATTTTGTAGGTAGTCGTAGGTTCGTCTAATGTGAACTTCGACAGACTGATCCATTGATCTCAGCTTTTGGGCTTCTTGAAAATGCTGTAAGGCTTTGTCAAACTGCATTTGGGTATAGGCAGTTCGGCCTGCAATATACAGCTCTAAAAACTCTGCTTCATCTGATGCTAGAGGGTCACGGCGATCGCCAATCAACTCATAAATGCTGACAGGCTTATTTTTACCCTTAACGCGAATCTTATCTAGCTCTCGCACCCAGATGCGATCGCGGCACAGCTCATAAGTATACTCGCTCAAGACAATGTCACAGCCATATTCCTTCGTGACACTCTCTAAGCGAGAACTCAGGTTAACGCCATCGCCAATCACGGTGTAGTCCATCCGCTTTTGGGAGCCGATATTGCCAGAAACCACCTCACCCGAACTAATCCCAATCCCGATGTGGATTTGGGGTTGAGACTCGATGACCCGCTGCTCGTTAAAAGCTTTCAGCCGACGACGCATATCCAGTGCTGACTGTACCGCCATCCAAGCGTGGTTTTCGTTGAGGGGGAGAGGTGCCCCAAACACAGCCATGATCGCATCCCCAATAAACTTATCGAGGGTGCCTTCGTAGTTGAAGATGGCTTCTACCATCGTTTCAAAATACTGGTTGAGCAACTCCACAACTTTAGTTGCTTCCAGGTTTTCGGTGAGGGTTGTGTAGCCGCGAATATCAGAGAACAAAATGGTGACTTCTTTGCGCTCGCCCACCATCAAGGCATCTTCTCCCAAAGCCATGACTCGCTCGGCTACACCAGGCGTCATATAGCGGTACATCGTGGTCTTCATCCGCTTTTCTTGGCTGATGTCTTCTAGAACCACCAAGCCACCGCGCACCCCGCCTTCTGGGTTTGTTAAAGGGTTGACGGTGAGGTTAATGCTGCGTTCAATTTCGCGAATTTGGTCTTTTGTAAAGAAGGCAGGTTGCTGAGAGGCACCGTTGCGATCGCCATTTTCAGGTTCGTCGGGGAGTTGATTCCACGGAATGTAATGCTGGTTGCGATCGCTCAGCACCAGAGTGTAGATGGCTGATCCATCTTCATCAACGGGGCCGATTGCGTCCGGTGTTCGTTGAATAAATAGCCCAATCGTCAAACTTTGCTCTGGTACATAATGCTTAGCGCCTGTTTTCAAGCTGTCGTTCAGCCGCATTTGCAGATTCTCAATTGGCACGACTTCCCAGACATGGCGACCAATGAGTTGCTGTTCCCACAGTTGCTTGTTAGAGCGACCACTAGCTTTGCGAACAGGGCAACCTAGAAGTTCTAAGGCCGCATCATTAATGGTGACAATCTGACCCTGCATATTGGTAGAGATCACAGCATCTGACAAGCTTTGCAGCATATCTTTTTGATACTGTTTCTCTAGCAACACATTCTCAAAAAGCTGGGCGTTTTCAAGCGCAATGCCTGCTTGAATGTTGAAAGCCCGCATAAACTCTTCATCAGAGTTGGTGAAGTTCCCCTGACTTTTATTGATCAGTTGGGTGACGCCGATTAAATCTGATGTAGAGTTAAACACCGGCATACAGAGAATATTGCGGGTGTGATATCCGGTTCTTTTGTCAGTGCTAGGGTCAAACCGGGGATCTTCGTAAGCGTTGGGGATATTCAGAGTTTGTCCTGTAGAGGCAACATATCCGGCAATCCCTTTATTGGCTGGGATGCGAATTTCCATCATGGTTTTGCCATCAGCAGTCGCTACTTTAGTCCACAACTCATTAGTTTCTTTGCGGAGTAAAAATAAAGTGCTGCGATCGGCCTGCATCAAGTCGCGAGCTTGATCCATCACCGCTCTCAAGGTGGTTTCTAAGTCCAAACTGCGACCGAGAGTTTTGGTCGCCTCCAAGAGAGCCGCCACGCCTTTCTGATTGCGAGCTGCAATATAAAACGTATTGCAACTTTCCAAAATGATGCCAATCGAAGACGCAAATTCTCGGAAGTGTTGCTCATCTGTGGCATCGAAGGCGAGATCACCATGCTTGTTGAGCAATTGCACGACCGCTACCACCCGCTCATGCTTGTTAAAAATCGGCATGCAGAGAATGTTGCGGGTGTGGTATCCAGTTTGTTTATCGACTTCTTTATTAAAGAGTGGGTGACTGTAGGCGTCGGGAATGTTGAGGCATTCTCCAGTTGTGGCGACGTGGCCTGCGATGCCTTTATCAATAGGGATGCGGATTTCAGGGGCTTTGCCTGCATCACCCTGAGCAATTTTGGCCCATAACTGTTGTTTTTCTTCGTCAACCAAAAAGATGGTTGTGCGATCGGCTTGCAAGATCTCACCAATTTTTAAGGTGAAGGCTTCTAAGATTTGTTCTAAAAGTGTTTCTAAAGCTTCATTATTAATCAGCTCGATCGCTCTTAGAAAGTGTTCAAATTCACGCGTAATTTGCTCTAAGAGGTCAATGAACTGAGGAACGGGCAAGTCCTTGACACGTTCAGTGAGGTTACCTTTGCGGTTAACTTGCGTCAGGGTCGCTAACATACCCCCGTTGTGAGGGGCAGCACTGGAGTTCGGAAGTGTCATAGCCATGACCGATAAGGGAGGGCAACATAGCCCATTCTAGGTAGATGGGTTCTGAGCAAGGCGATCGCGAAGCAGGTGATTAGGGAAAGCAGCACCTGAGATTGAGGCGTTCTGCTGTTCAGCTTAGCTTGAATTGAAGCAGGCACACCATACCTCTATAGTGGCTGAAATTTGCTAGAAATCAGACAGCCAAGTTCAGTATCCCCTGAGAAGCTTGGGCAATAACAGCATCACTATGAATGTATCTGGTTGCTAGCCGTCCAACAAGCAGCAATCGCTACCAAACTGTAGAACGCCTCTAAATTCAAACCGGATTTAAGCGGCTGATGGTAAGGTTTGCTCAGCTAAGATGTTGCGGTAGTAGTTTTGCAACTGGCGAGTCGCTGCTGCCCAGCCCCAACGTTCGGCTTCATGACGGGCATTGTGTCGTAAAGTTTCGCGTTGTTCGGTTTGGTTGAGTAGACACTGTGTTGCGGCGATCGCCCCTTGCTCATCGGTGGGGTCAAAGAGAAACCCGTTAACACCATCGGTGACAATATCGGTGATGCCGCCAGAGCGTGCTGCCACGACTGGACATCCGGCTGCCATCGCTTCGAGGAGGACTAACCCTAACGTCTCAGTGCGGGATGGAAAGATAAAAGCATCAGCAGAGGCAAACGCAGCCCCAAGTTCTTTACCGCCGAGGTAACCGACAAAATGAGTCGGAGTGTCGGCAAAGTGCTTTTCTAATTCGGGGCGGTAAGGGCCATCGCCAACTAAGGCTAAGCGGGCTTCGGGGATAGACTCCAAAATCGGTTTGATGCGATCGATTTCTTTTTCAGCTGAGAGACGACCGACATACAACAACAATGGCGCTTCGGGGTGCCCTTGACTGAGGCGCGATCGCATCTCAGAACTCGCAAGGCTGGGGTGAAATGTTTCGGTATCGACACCCCGCTGCCACAAGTCAACTCGCTCAATGCCGTGATTGCTCAACTCTTCAACCATTGCCGTTGAGGTACACAAGTTGAGCAGTGCCTGGTTATGGCCTGCCTTGAGCAGCTCCCACAATAAGCCCTCCAGCATCCCTAAGCCGTAATGCTCTAGATACTTGGGTAGGTGGGTATGGTAAGACGCAACCAGAGGAATCTTTAAAGTTTTACTGTAATACAGTCCTGCCAAGCCTAAAACGGCTGGGTTAACAATATGAATCAGATCAGGCTGAAATCGCTCTAAAGCCTCCCCAATTGAAGGGCGGGGGAAAGCCAGTTTTAACTCTGGATACAAAGGGAGGGGGACACCTGGAACGCCATGAATTTTGGCTCCCTTATATTCTGTAAGCCCACCATCGGGCGAGAAAACTAAAACTTGATCACCAAAGCGCTGGAGATGTTCAACTGTATGGCGTAGACGCGTGACAATTCCATCAACCTTGGGCAAAAAGGTTTCAGTGAACAGAGCGATTCGCATAAAGCTTAGGTGATTAACTGATCAGTTGTGAAGAAGTGTAGGGCTAATTAAACCAACCCCACCCTGAGATCCTCGTTTAGATAAAGAAGAGCGATCAGAGGGTGAGGGAAAGGAATCAGGATTAACGCCGCCAAGAAACCTTAGGCAAGATTTGGGCTTGATCGACGCGATTTTGGTACTTGATCGCAAAGTTGAGCAGTGAGTCGAGCAGCGAGTCAGATAGGTAGTGCGGTTGCAGACCCAAGCTGAGCAAGTTGGTGTTTTTGGCGTTGAAATAGTGCTCTTCAAGCTCAACTCTGGGGTTGTCGATGTTGTTGACTTCGACATTTAAGCCCATTGTGGCTCCAGCTTTCTTCACCATTGTGGCTAGATCACTAATGCTGAAGAGCTCAGTGAATTGGTTGAAGACGCGGAATTGACCAGGCTCGGCAGGGTTGGCGATCGCCAGCTCAATACAACGAACGGTGTCGCGAATATCGAGGAAAGCCCGAGTTTGACCCCCGGTACCGTAAACCGTGATCGGGTGACCGATCGCAGCTTGGATACAGAAACGATTGAGTGCAGTTCCGAAGACGCCATCATAGTCGAGGCGGTTGATCAGCATCTCATCCATGCCAGTTTCTTCGGTTAAGACCCCGTACACGACCCCCTGGTTGAGGTCGGTAGCGCGCAGACCCCACACACGGCAAGCAAAGTGGATGTTGTGGCTGTCGTGAACTTTGCTGAGGTGGTAGAACGAACCCGGTTGCTTAGGATACGGCAGGGTATCTTTGCGACCATTGTGCTCGATCGTGATGTAGCCTTCTTCGATGTCAATGTTGGGAGTGCCATACTCACCCATCGTGCCCAGCTTCACCAAGTGGCAGTCGGGGAAATGGTCACGGATGGCGTAGAGAATATTGAGGTTCCCGACCACGTTGTTGACCTGAGTCAATACAGCGTGTTCGCGGTCAATCATGGAGAAAGGTGCAGAGCGTTGTTCTCCAAAGTGGACAATTGCTTCGGGTTGAAATTGTAAAAGCGACTTGATCAAAAAGTCGTAATTGTTGATGTCGCCAATGAACAGATCAATGGATTTACCAGTTAAATCTTTCCAACGTTGCAACCGCTGCTGGATCGGTGCAATCGGGGTGAGGGTTTCGATGCAGAGTTCCATATCCCAGTGCCGGCGCACCAAGCTGTCCAGAATGCCGACTTCGTAACCTCTATTGGAAAGGTAAAGTGCAGTTGCCCAACCGCAATAGCCATCGCCGCCAATAACCAGGACTTTCATCTTGCTGAATCTTGCACGAGTAATGTTCGCTGAATCGCTCAGGTCTAAAGCTTGTTCCAGAGTATAGAACCGAACTGAGCTAAAGATCTCTGCCGAATTCTAGACTGAAAATAAACTTTTGAGAGCCTTTTACCCACCGTACCAGGAATGTGGCTCATTCACACCTCATTCCTGGCGAGAAATTTTCAAACCCTTACTTCGTCAGCAAAACTAGCCCACCGCACAAAATGAAAGGGGCCAGCGACTGAGCCCCAGACGTGCTCATCAGTTTCGGGATCACGCCCGCGATCGCGACTAATGAATTTATCGCCGTCGATTTCAAATTCGCTGTCGAGATAGGTAGTTTGCCCTTTGCGGACGACAATACATCCTTTTCCAGGCTCAACTGTTCCTTTGAAGCAAGAGCCTGTCCAAGTTGTGAGCATCGTGCAGCCGGGTAGTTTTTCTAGGCGATCGGCGGTGAGGGTCTTTAGCTTTTCTAGATTACGAGAAGCACCGTAAAACTCAGCTTCGTTTTGCACCATGTAGTTTTCGATGGCGATGTGATCGTCCTTAGCTAGTAAGGTCAAGACCCGCACTCGGTAAGGATCGTTCAGCATGTAGTCGTAAGCTTGCTCTACCAAAAAGCTCACCCCAGGCAGAATGTCGTGGGGCAAAGGACGCATACAGACCCGAATATGAGCAAAAAAGGGGGGGTTTTCAAACGCTTGCTCTTGATTGCTAAAGTCTGCCGCCATCCATTGGGCTAGCGTGCCAACATCGGTCGAATGAGTCATGAGCTGATTAAATGCAGTATCTGAAGTGATCCCCCCTATTGTCTAAGATTTGGTTGATTTTTAGCTGAGGCAAGGCGATCGCACCATTTCAAATCTGAATTTGAATTCCTTAGAAAGTAACTAATGCATTCACTTTTGGATGTGGTGCAGGCATCTTGCCTGCGAGCAGATAGAGTGTCTGCCCCCCAGGTGAGTTAGGTTATTGAGCTTGCCGACTTACTGGCCTGGAGCCGGAAGAGTAGAAATTGAGTAGGTTGATCGGCTTGCTCGTGATTGTTGCTGACCAGTACCACGCTTGGCGACCCATCTGGTAACCGAGGGCCGATCGCCATGCCTTGGAGATCCCAAGTTTGGGCACCATCTAACTCACCAAGGTCTAGCAGCAATTGCTTCCGAATTGGCTCGATACCTTGAGCATTGCCTAAACTGGCTAAACCCGAAGTATCGGTGGCGCTACCCATCGCTAATTGATAAATGCGGTTGTGGTAGGTGCCATTGGTCTGGCTTTGCTCCAAGCTGAGAAAATGCCCACCTTGATCGAGCGTGAGCAGTTCTTGAAGGGTTGACGGCTCAGTCGTGGAACTGTCGAGCGGGTAAGCATGCTCAGCGATCAACACTGGAGGGCCATCCCCAATTAAGTAATGCAAGAGTCGATTGCTAGAGCCTGGGGCTGCCTGGGCTGGCTCTGCCGGCTGATCTTTAACGAGCGGAGCAGCAGTGGCAGTAAACACCCGAAACGGTTCGAGTAATGTGGGGTTCCAACTGGGGGTGCTTAAGGTCAAAGCTGCAAATGCCTGCTCTTCTCTGACACCAATGGGTTCTTCTGGAGTGCCTTGGCTGGGGAGAAAACGGCTGGGCATCGGTAAACGGCGACGCAATTTCCCAGTTTCGAGGTCAAACTCACCCACCAAAGGTGCAACTCCGTCAGCATCTAAGTGAGCACTAGAAATGAATAGAGATTGCTGAGGTGAGAGGGCAACGCCAGCCGGAGCGATCGTATGAGGTGGATAAGCTTCGTTTTCGTCGCTCGTTAGGGGCGTAACTCCCACAACTTCTACTGCCTGAATCTCAGATTGAGTGGGGTTAGTGGTATCCCAGTTAAGTTTGAGGGTGTAGAAGCGAGCGGGTGTTTGTTCGCTAATGGTTTCGGAAACCGCGTAAAAGCGTTCGCGCTGGTGGTCATAGGTTATGG
>CBIHQL010000072.1:0-12036 GCA_966211855.1 uncultured bacterium | reverse complement strand
AAAAAGACCAACGATTGGAGAGCCTAAGCTTGAATTAAATATTTGAAATAAGCACCAACCTGTTATTAGCAGAATGAGTACATTAATAAATGAAATTTTAAAGAGAAATCGCTTTTCAACGAGGCAGAAGTTAATATATGCACCTAGCAAAAAATAATCTTTCAGAAAATAAATCAAGTCACTAGCTTGAGGGAGTACCCATTTTCGCAATACACCTTCAATCACAAGCAAGACAAAAACTATTTGTATGCTGCGTCTCCAATGCAAGACTGAAATACCAAAGAAGCCTATAACCGCTAGTAAACCTATTAGCAGCTTCAATGAAGAGCCTCCTTAAAAACTTGCAAATATGCTTTTGCTACTTCTGCTTTCTGGTGATGTGCTAAATGCTGACTTGCATTTTCTCTGTATACTGATAATTTACTAGGATGATTTAATAAATCAGCTAATATTTTTGTTAAAGATTGGGTATTTCCGTTAGGGAATGTCAGTCCACAAGGCCCAATTGCTTCTTTTAATCCTCCTCCCTCAGAACCTACCACTACACACCCACAAGCGATGCCTTCTAAGGCTACTATACCGAACGGTTCCTCCCATCGCGATGGGACAACGAGGATCTGATGAGCATTAAGCAAGCGAACCAGTTCCTCTCCAGTTTTAACTCCAACAAAGCTAACCTGATCAGTAAGGTTCAGATCTTCTGTCTGCTTCCATAACTTGGTTTCTTCTGGTCCAGAACCAATAATAGTTAATTGAGGAGTAAGACCTATTTGCTTAAGATAAAACAATGATTCTATGACTAAATCTGCACCCTTGTCAGATACTAAACGCCCAAGGAAAGCAAGTTGCTGGTCACGAGAAACGTTGAAAATTTCATGAAATAAATCATCCTGATAGGTATTAGGGATAACTACTGAAGGTGCTGATATATGCTCTGCAATTGCTTGACTAGCACATATATTTGTGGCAAAACGAGCTACAAAGTACTTTAAGTGATCTTGCCAACCTATACTAGTGTTTAATCGGCAATACCAACCTTGATGCGTGACTACAAATGGCCTACCAATAAGTAGTAGTGGCCATATTCCTTTCAGGCTGATATTAGCTTGAAAATAAATATCACTCCAGTAAGCTAGCTCTAGAATTTGAAGTGAACTAGGTCGCCTAAAAACCTCAAACGGAAAATCGCTTGAGTTTAGATCGAGAGTTTGAGAAATAAGTTTTACTTGATGCCCCTGTCTAACAAACTCATGTGCCAGAATGAAAACTACAGTTTCCAAACCACCAACACTTGGGTAAAAATAGGGAGAATAGATTAAGATCTTCATAGATAATTACTCCCTTTATATACCTTTATAAGCAATCGCTAATAAGTTATCACTATAACGCAGTCCTTGTAGCAATCCCTGAGAAGCTTGCTGCCAAGTAAACTGAGGTATTTTAGGTATTCCGCCAATATTAGTAAATACAAACTCTGGTGTAGAGAATCCAACCTCTGTCAAAATTCGCTCAATATCTTTACGTAGTAGTGCTGTAATATGAGCTGGATAACAAGTGTCGCTAAAAGCTATGAAATGTCCTCTCCAAACAAGTGACAGGAGAGATCTAAAGCTCTCATTATTTGGAGTACTAATAATTAAAGTTCCACCTGGACGTAGCAAACGGAACCATTCGCGTGCTATAAATCTGGGATTTTCTAAATGTTCAATTACCTCGGATGCAACAATAGTGTTGAATGATTCAGGGGGAAAGTTACTTGCAATATTCAAATCATTATTAATCCACCTTATAGAATCATCTAGATTATTTGGACGATTTATTAGATCGGTTGCAGTAATAGAACTAAATCGATTCATTGATTGAAGCCGACAAGTCAAATTCCCCATTCCTGCCCCAAAGTCCAAACAATCTCCGCAAACATCCAATCTATTTATTACCTCTTCAAATGTGTTATAGATTTGCTCACTACTAGTCCCTTTACTAGCATTTGCAGCTATTTCACGCTGTAGCTTCAAATTCTTAATAGTATCAATCACTAAATCCTCACATATTTACCTAATTATTTTTGCTGGCATTAATCCATGAACTAAGCCCTAAGCTAATTGCCTCCACGTTCTTTAAGGTAGAGTGCTTTATAAGTCTTCCTATCAAATAATAATTAACCTTCAATAAAGGTCGCTCAAGAAGTAGTTTTCCCAAATAATTTAGAGCAAACGTATAATCATCAAAGCTTATTGCTGTATTGACTATCTCTACGTAAGAAAATGGCAAATATTTTTTTGCGTCTTGATTAGAGTTTATATAATCCTCAACAATTTGGTGGGCAACTTTGGAGAAACTTAAGTATGGTTCTTTGCTCTTGTCTCTTTTTTTCAAAAGATTATCTGATTTGACTCTTCTTATTTGGAGGGTATTACATTTTATAACTTTGGTTGATAATCTATGCTTAATTATTGCTCGACAAGACAATTCATAGTCTTCCCTCTGAACTGTTTTTAAGTTAAATTTGCCAATTTCAGATATCACACTTTTTCTAAAAGCAAGTCCTACAACACAAAAACAACCAAGAACCGCTGATTTTATTAGGTTTTCCTCCTCTATTCTTTGTTTTAGCTTTCCCACTATTTCATTCTTGTAGTCAATCAATTCTTCCGGAACGGAATATACCATTTGAACCGATTTGTTTTGAAAAGCTTCATTAATGGTTAGCAAGTGATCTTCTTTAAACCGATCATCGTAATCCAGAAAAGTTATAAGTTCTCCTTTGGCTTCATCGATACCTAAGTTTCGAGAATAACATCTCTCCATGTTAATAGGATTTCTAAAAAATCTAATTTTCTCACAGTCTAAATAAGTTTTATAATTGTCAAGAATGAACTTATATATATTCTCCTCAGAGGCATCGTCCACAACAACTATTTCAAAGTCTTTATGACTCTGATTTATTACACTATCAACAGCTACTCCCAGAAAATTCAAACCATTAAAGACTGGAATTACAACACTAATTTTCATCGAACTTTAATAACTCAAAAACATAAGACTAGAACACTTTCATAATATTCTTAATAATTAATCCACTGAGGCTCCTGTCTCTACAAAACTAAGGTATTCTGGTTTCATTAAATGAATTAAATTAGCCTTCATAAGCATATGTGTAAGACGGTGATACCAAGTATGATGATGCCTGGTATAGTGTGCCAATGTAGAGCGTAAATTGTTAGTCTCTTTATCTTTTAATATCTTTTCAACCAAGTCCGTTATATTTTTACCAGTATCATTGACGTTTTCAATAAAACCTGAAATGGGAAAAAGTGATTGAAATTCTGGCTCCGTTGGTTGCTGACCAATTACTAAACAGCCTGTAGCTGCTGCTTCAAACCAACGACAAGTAGTGGGTGAAATACCTCCTGCTCTTTCAGGTGAGGTAAAGTCTACAGACCAGTTTAAAGAAACTTCTGTATGCAGCAGTTGTTGAGCATGTAAAGAATATGCTTCTTGCCAATCCTGAGTTGGATAGTCAGCAGAACCATATGAATACAACATTAAAAGATTACGTTCTAAGCAATATTCTCTTACTTGATTTAGTAGTTGTTTAGGTTGTCTTCCAAAAGCGTAAATGGAAATTCCACGCTGTATGTCAGGGACATAGTAGAATCTGTGAGGATTGACCCCTTGAGGTATCCAGAAAACGGGAGGTTTCAAGAGCATTTGGAAATGAGGAATGACTTCGGAAAATGAGATACATATCAAATCCACATTTTGAATAGAACTGTGCTGGAGCAGAGACTCATATTGATTAATTATTCTAGGAAAAGCATCATAGGCATAAAGTATGCAGTAATTGCAGCGCTCTCGCCAATTCATAACTCTTCTAAGAGGTGAATTTACAAGATCCATGCTGATACAGAATAACAATTCATATGAATTTTTTAAATGAATACCTTCCAAATCAAATCTACGTTTGACTTTACTAGCGAAGTCCCTTTTTGGTGGGGGAACTGAAATTAATTCAGCCCCTGTGGCTTTAACAATACAATCTTCAAAATCATATACAGTAGACATAAATAATGGTTGACTTTGGCCTGTACGGCTTGTCAGCACTCCAATTCTGGTCATATCATTTAGATCAAAAAGCAATAAATTTTATTCTTTAACCCGACGGCTAAAAGTTTCTAACAATAAATAGCAAGCAATACTTTTATTTACTTGCCTCCAAATTTAGACTAATTTGGTAGAATTTATCATTTTTGAAAATTTTATAACTTGAGTAATCATCGAAAGTTGTAAGCTCCGATGAACCTGGGCTCCACTTGGTAATTTGATTAAAACCAGCATTTTTGAGCAAGTGAGATAAGCTAGAATTATTAAAAATAGCTTTATGGAAATTAAACTTATAATCTTGGCCTCCCATCAAAAAATTCATGATGGAATTCACTTCATTTCCGCTATCTTCATAAACGCTTAGTAGAACATCAAAATCAGGAACCGAGAGCCTTAAAATTCCATCCTTCTTAAGAACACGAAACCATTCTGCAAGCACCTGCGGCACTTTTATATATGAAAAGTGCTCTAGGCAGTGGCAAGCATATATCAAATCAACTGAGTTATCTTTAAATATTGATAGATTATCAATATCTTGAATATAGTGGATGTGAGGTGCAGACAGCCCATCAATATTTATAAACATTGGATGGTTGACAGAACCACATCCTAAATGAACATTAACTTGGCCTTGATCTAGAATAGGTACGGAGGGCCGTTTGACTTGCCTTCTAATCTTTCCTAACAAGATAGAGGACTCCAAAGCTACTTGATGCCATGTGTGGCGGTAGTGGTCGCGAAAAGACTCTGGAAAAGCCTTAACTAAAAATCTCATTTTTTAATGCACTCCCAAGAATGCTTGACTGCTATAGTTGTTCTGTCTTGATTGGGGGGGAAGCCGGATTGATAAACATCATTCTCAGCGACTTCTAGAGTAGCTACATTTTCATTCCAGCATAGCCATTCAAGCATTGGAATTGCTAAACCTACACTTATTTTGTAGCTGCCTGCTGCTAAAGGTAAACAAGGAATAATACAATCAATATACGATTCTCCTTGTAAAAAAGAAATTTTCATGCCGCTAAGGGGAGCGGTTGAATACTGAATAATTCTATTTCCAGAAATATTTAAAATCTCTAATACTACTGAACCATTAGCGACCTTTCTAGGTGAGAAATAATTAATCCTAATTCGTAGATAATCCCATGTTTTAACAATTGATTTAGCTGCTGTAATTTCAATTATTTGAAACAAATTTCCTTGAACAGCAAGCTCATCCTTTCTATACAAAACACCAGGGCCAAAATAGTTGTTATTCTGAGAAGAGCTTAAGTACTTGAAAATTACATTTTGAATTGAGTCATTATGAGCTACTTCTCCAGATACCAAATAAATTCCCTGATTACATAGACTCCCAATACTTCCCATATCATGGCTAACGAACAATACCGTTCTACCTTCTCTACCAACCTCCTGCATTCGTCCGAGACACTTTCTCTGAAATTGAGTATCTCCTACCGCTAAGACTTCATCTACAATCAAAATTTCAGGTTCTAAATGCGCTGCTACTGCAAAAGCGAGCCTTACATACATTCCAGAGGAATAACGTTTGACTGGAGTGTCTAAAAATTTTTCAATTTCAGCAAAGTTGACAATTTCATCAAATTTCCTACTAATTTCAGTCTTGCTCATGCCGAGAATGGCACCATTGAGATAAATATTCTCTCGCCCGGTAAGTTCTGGGTGAAAACCTGTGCCAACTTCTAATAAACTAGCAACTCGACCTTTAATAGAGATGCGTCCCGTTGTAGGCTCAGTAATTCGACTTAAGATTTTTAATAATGTAGATTTTCCCGCACCATTGCGACCAATAATACCAACGCGATCGCCTTGTTTGATCTCAAATGAGACATCCTTCAAAGCCCAAAACTCTTCTTGATCGAGCTTTAGCTTACTTTTATAGGAGGGTGAAAAACGCTGACCTAGCGATCGGGTTCCTTTCGCGATCGCATCTCGTAAAGTTAGATATCTCTCCTGCTTTTGGTGACCAATGATGTATTTTTTGCCTAAATTCTCAACCCGGATTACCGTGTCAGACATATCCACCCAAGCGCACTCATCATATTTAATCTGTCTAGGCTTTGCGTTTGCTTTTTATAGTCTTCTAACTCAAGCCAAGACCTCCGGAAATTAATTATTTATTAACGTCTTTTTATATTTTTCAATATCTATTTGAAGAGAAGTTACATAATAGTTATGTGTCAAAGTAGAGGGCTACAGGAATCTCTTGTACAGACTTCCCTGGTAGCTCACTTGCTATCTTTTGCACAAGCAATTTCAACAAAAGAAACAAATCTGCATAAAAATGCAATAGTCCGTAGCATTTCTGACACTTGCAACTAACGCGTGAATTAATCCGCAATTTCGCTCTGCAAAGGTGGCGCTCGCTCTCCCTAAGATGAGGCCAAGCGTTCATCAGGGCATCTAGCCATTGTGACGCTGGTTCACTCCTCGCTCTGGTGCTTTAGTTTATGTTTCGTCTATATGTACGTCTCGCGATCGCTCTCCTCATTGCCACAGGCAGCTATTTTTCCCTCCCCGCTCGTGCGGCAGATCTCTCAGCACCAGCAGCCACAACCTTGCTCTCTCAATCCACTGGCGAATCTGCCGAGGTGGAGTTAGCTCGTTATCTCACAGCCCTTGGGGTCAAAGTGTATGGCTCTGAAACTTGCCCCTTCACCCGCCTGCAACGCCAGCTATTTGGTGAGGTTGGCTTTAAGCAGTTGAACTATGTAGAGTGCAGCCCCAAGAGCCAGCAAGCGCAGCTCGGTCTATGCCAAGCTATTCATCTTCAACAAACGCCCACTTGGGAAATCAACGGGCGTCTCTATCAAGGCGTACGTGCTCTTGACCAGTTAGCCCGTCTCTCCCATTACTCAGGAGCCAGCAATTTTTCTCAGGCTCGACCCACCCCCTAGAGCGATCGCCTCACTAGCGGCAAGTCGCTTGGCTGATCAGTGTGCCAGAGAGCGACTTAGACGAAGACTGCTGACTGGTGACTGCACTATAGGGACAGGCCAAATGACCACCCGCTCGCACCAAGAAGTCGTCAAAATCTCGGTCTTGAGCATTGGGTTTCACTAGAGCTGAGCCTGTGTCATCCCAAAATACAGTCACCCCCTGATTGCCCAAATTGCCGACTCCGCCTTCAAACCGTACCTGACGGCTACCATCTACTCCCTGAAAATCGGTCGAGTAGAGAATACCCACCTGCCGACCGTCTAGAGAAGACTCTAAATAGAAAGCGTATCGGCTATTAGCCCGAAAGGTAAACTCTGCTAGCGGCTCTGGCACGGTATTCCCTGGTGTGCCCAAAAAGTCTCTAGAGTTATCTGAGCCGACATCACTGACATAACTAGAGGGTCGCATCAGAGGTTGAGGGTTGTCCGAGGGCTTCACCTCCTGAAAAAGCGTTGTTTTCTCCCCAGTTTCTAGATCGATGATCCCCAATGTCGATTGGTAGGCTCCGTTCGACTCAATAAACTCAAACTCAACAATGGTATCCACATCAAATTGAATGCCATTTGTCCCAAAACTCTCTTGGGTATAACCTGGAGCTGCGATCGCACTCAAGAGTAACCCTCCCGCGATCGCCCCGCACCATCTCTGGCTTAACTTTTGTAGATAAAACATTTGTCTGCTCATCTTTCTCCTCGCTCAGATGGTTAGAAGCTGCATTACCAAATTTTTAAGTTGGCGGTTCGCCGAAGTTGTTCTAGCTGCTCAGGGCTCAAGCTACTGAGAAACTCTTGAGACGCCTGCACTGCCTCATTCAAGCGAGAGAGAGCCGGGTTCACACAATCCTCTCCAGGCCCACGGGCAAACCGTCGAGGGGTGCGACTCGCTTCTGTCTCTGCCGTGTTGTAAGCATTTTGAGCATCCGCCAAGTCTTGAGACAGCCGATTAGCGGTTGCAATCAGAGCGGGAGTCAAAATTGGCCCTGGAGCAAAACGAGGGGCAGTGTTGTTAAACGTGTTGGTGCCGCCAATATCCGATTGATTACTCTGGGCGTGAGCTGGCGTCGTCGCAACCACACCACCGATCAGGGCAATTCCCATCACCCAACTGAGCGATCGCATCCTCAACATAAGGGGTAACTCCTAACGGCAACAAAGATTTTGCAAAACTGAGACAAGTAGTGGCTATGCATGAATTAAAACTTCCAAGAGTAGCCCACCCCTAAGACAAAACGGGCACCATCTCCGGCCCCAGCAATGTCTCGGAGCGCTGGCGTGATCACTAAACTTTGATTGCGGAATGGCACAATCGACAGCCCCGCCGCCAAATCTTGCCCCGTCCACTCAACGATCGCACTCAGGGGTCGTGCAACTCGTACTGCTACGCTCCCAAAGGGATTGATCGTATTGTCATCATCAAACACATCTTCTTCGAGCCGGAATTGACCATTGCCCACCCCAGCCGTGAGCGCTACTCGGCTAAAGACACTGTTGATGTCGTCGCGCGTACGGAAAATTTTGGTAGCTACGGCGTAGATAGAATCCTCGAAGTCATCATTAAACTCGTCGCCGATGGTGATAAAACCATTCCAGCCCGCTGCAACAGAAAAGTCTTCGCTAAGCTGACGATGCACTTTGACGTTAAAGCCGCCTGTACCAAAATCTCGGTTAGAACCAAAACTGGCGATTGTGTAAGAGAGTTCCACCCCTACCGCTTTGCGAGCATCTCCCAAGCCCACCCCTAAGGCAACAGCGCCATCATCGACATTGCTGAAGCGAGTACGTTCTTGATAGGTGGCACTGATAAACCCAGTCCCGTTGTCGGCTCCAAAGCCTACGGGGTTGGCAATGCTTAAAGAAGGAGAGCCTTCATAGATGCGCCCAAAGTTATCTTCTTCGGTCTCTTGCAAGGCCCGGAGCCGAGTTTGTAAATCTGCAATCGTCTCAGCAGAAGGCGCGATCGCTGTGGGTGTGGTTGGTGTAGTCGGTGGTGTCTCAGCAGTAGTGGCAGGTGGCCCCGCAATATATTGGTTGGCGATCGCATTGGCATCCAAGGCAGAAATAGATCCCTGCTCAACCAACGCCTGATAGATGAACGCTGCCACATCCGCACGAGTTGCAGTTTGAGTCGGGTTCAACTGCCGTACATTCGGGTAATTCACCACCAGGCGGTTATTTGTGGCGATCGCAACCTCACTCCGAGACACATCCGGGATTTGCGCCGCATCGATAAAGTAACTGTTGAGATCGGCAGGCGTGGCACTTTGATCGGTTAGCTTCAAACCACGTACCAAAGACACCAGCGCTTGATTGCGGCTAATTCCCTGCTCAGGCTGAAACAAGTTATCAGATTCTGCGGCAAAGAAACCAGAGCGAGCCGTGTCTTGAATCACGTCATAGGCCCAGTAACTTGTCGGCACATCGGCAAAATCGATCGCGGCTCCACTGGAGGTGGGCTGAAATGCCTTCTGCACGATCGCGGCAAATTGCGCCCGTGTCATGGTTACATCGGGCCGGAAGGAACCATCTGGAAACCCACGCACAACATCACGAGCTGCTAGGGTCTCAATAAAACTTTGCGCCCAATGTCCTTGAATATCGTTAAAGGACGTAACTTGTGCCAGTTGATATGAAGCAGGTTTACTCGGAAGGTCGAGAGCGATCGCCGGAGCCTTTGATGCCTGGGCTGCAACAGGTGTGGTGCTCGGAGGAAGATCTAAGGCAATATTTGGGCTATTTTCTACCGGAGTCAACGTTGTCAACATCGGCTCAGGTGAAACCTTAGCTAAACCTGCATCTTCGGCAACATCAGGTGCAACTTCAGCGATCGCTTTGCTAGCAGCACTGGCTTGAGTTACAAAGTCATCAACAGCTACTGCCTCCACCACAACCGCAGCTTCTGATGCCGTCAGGGGTTCGCTGATCCTGGTTTCGGCAAAGGTCACAGCAGGGGCCGTTTCTGGTGGGGCGATCGCGACGGGGGCACCCAGATCAACCGCACGGGTAGAAGCAACCAAGTTTGCTGGCTCTGGTACAGGTGCTGTGGGCACGCTCACATCGGCACTCGCTTTGACAGAAAAGCCACCCGCAATCAATGTGGCAAGCATGCAGGTGGCTAGAGTTGGTAATGGAGGCGAAACCGGAGAATGAAGTGACTGAACAATTGAAACGCTAGAAAATGAATTAGATTGAGCGCCACTCTTAGCACAATTGCTAGAGGGCGTATGCTCATTTGGCATCATGGCTGAACCACTCCTACGAGCCACCAGAAAAATTTGTAAGCTGCTGTTGACGGGGAAGCACCGAAAACTGCGTTAATGACCAAGCGGGGCACAAACAATTTGATCCGGCTTACAAGAGATAGGGGCAATAATCCGCACAAAAATCTTGTAATTGGTCAGAAATCTCGCTAACTTCTCCTCATCATGAAGGAGAGTCTATTTTCTGGCAGCATTTTTTTGGAAATATTAAAGATCGCTCAGCCACTCAATCTCTAGGCTATCGGGGGTCGTCGATAGAAGGGTTTCTTGGCAACTTCCCCTGGGTAGGTTTTACCCCGAATTTCGACCTCTAACGGTTGACCCACTTTGGCGAGTTCGATGGGCACATAAGCCAGAGCGATCGCCTGCTCTAACGTGGGTGACCAGGAGCCGCTGGTAATTTCTCCGACTTGTTCACCGTTGTGCAGTACCGGATAGCCGTGTCGGGCAATGTTGCGTCCTGCCATCTTCAGACCCACCAATCGCCGCTTGACCCCAGCTTGCTTTTGCTGCTCTAGCACCGATCGCCCCAAAAACTCACCTTTACTATCGAGATGCACCAGCCAGCCCAGCCCAGCTTCTAACGGTGTTGTCGTTTCATCAATATCTTGACCATATAAGGCCATTGCTGCTTCGAGCCGTAGGGTGTCGCGGCAGCCCAAACCACAGGGTGTCATTCCTGCTTCTAGAAGCGATCGCCACAATTCCAGCCCAATTGCAGGCTCGACCATCACCTCAAAACCATCTTCCCCGGTGTATCCAGTCCGCGCCAAGAATGCTGGTTGACCGAGCACCGGAGCGACTAAGTGCCCAAAGGGTTTGACAGCACTCAGATCAGCTTCGACAAGCGGTTGCAACAAACTCACAGCTTGTGGCCCTTGCACGGCAATCAACACATGAGTATCTGACCAATCTTGCAAGTCAACTTGCATTGGGTCGAGGTGATTTAATAGCCAGGTTTTATCTTTGAGGTTGGTTGCCGCATTGACAATCAGCATCCCTATTTGCAAACCATCGGCATCGTGCCCTTGGTAGTAAAAGATCAGGTCATCAATAATTCCGGCTTCTGGCGTCAGCAAGACGGTGTATTGAGCTTCTCCAGGTTGTAAACGACTCAAATCTGAGGGCACCAGTCGTTGTAGCTGCTCTACCAATTGCGGGCCTTTGAGAGCGTACTTGCCCATGTGAGAAATATCAAACATCCCTGCTTTTTGCCGTACTGCCTGGTGTTCGGGGCCAATGCCAACATATTGCACGGGCATTTCCCAACCCGAAAACGCGGTCATCCGAGCTTTCAGGGTGACAGCTTGGTCAAATAAAGGGGTGCGCAGCAAAGGTAGAGGCGTTGCTGAAGAGTCGCTGGATGAAGCCACAGATCTTGATTCCGTCTCAGTAAAACTAGTGTGATCCTACATCACTAAAGGAAAGCGCTTCAGGTTGCGATCGCCCAATCCCGCCGTTATCTCTCAGTAAGCCCGTGAAATTGAGGTAAACTCTGAATCACTTCGTCATCTTTACCGCTTATTCGTTGATCATGCCTGCATCCTACCGCTTGCCATCTACGCTCCTGCTAGGACTCTGGCTGGGCCTGACCGAAGTACCACTGTTAGTCTTGAGCGCGATCGCGGCTCCTGCTACTGCTGAGGTTGCACAACCCGCTGCACCGATGCAGATCGTCGTTAACAGCAACCAAGATGGCCCAATTCAACCAGATG
>CBIHQL010000071.1:0-12094 GCA_966211855.1 uncultured bacterium | reverse complement strand
TTTCGCCAACCTAACTTAGCGTATCCCGACTATTACAGCAGTCAGAACTTTCATGGCATCTCTGGGGGATATCTGAATGCGATCGCCGCCATGACTTACGACACGGTTGCCGCCTTCGCCTCTCCACCCAGCGACACCTGGATTCGCCAACAATTGCTGACCACCATTACGGGTCAACCCCAAACTATTGTCGATTTAGGTTGTGGTACAGGTTCTACCACGCTGTTGTTGAAGCAGTCATTTCCTCAAGCAGCCGTGACGGGTATTGATCTGTCACCTTATATGTTGGTGGTTGCCGACCTCAAAGCCCAGCAAGCCCAACTCAACATTCAATGGCAACACGGCTTGGCTGAACAGACAGAACTAGAAACAGCAACCTTTGATTTAGTCACTATCTCTTTTCTGCTTCACGAGACACCCCCACACATTTCCCAAGCCATTCTGCGAGAAGGCTACCGTCTCCTGAAACCAGGAGGGCAATTGATTATCTTGGACGGTCATCAGCGCAAGTTGCGGTCTGCTGGTTGGTTGATGCAACTATTTCGTGAACCTTACTCCCAAGTTTATGCAGCAGAGAGCGTGGATATGTGGCTACAAACAGCGCAGTTTGGGGCCGTCACAACTCGACCTGTCGGCTGGATTGACCAAATCAGTCACGGGTATAAGATTAAATGATCTGATTGTTTATTCTTCAATTTGCCAAGCATCTTTGTTGACCTCTTCATCTACAATTCGCTTGGGTCGCATCACTAAGATCATCTTGCCTAACAGAGCAGTATTCGGAGCTTCATCAAACCATCGCAGCTCTAATTGATCATCTTGAGCGGTTAGGAAATAACTATCCGCGTTCCATTGACGTTGAGCGCGATCGATTACCACCAAAACTTCTTCTGGCTTGCCTGTCAACGGTGTCGGTAATGTGTCACTGTCGCAAAGCAGCACCACTGCATCTTCAGCCGCCAAAATGACTTGCCAACCCGGCACTGGCACCCAAGCACCTGTACCCGAAAACTTCACCATTCGGAAAGCGCCCATCTCCTCAGCCAGCGGAACTGCCTGTAAATCTGACACGGTCAGCGGAAACTTACCCACTACAGGCAAGATTCGAGGCAATTCTTCATCACTTTCTAAGCGGTAGACAGGTAAGCGAGGCGCTGAGCGGGCGATCGCAGTGCTAAAGTCAGTCAACAATTGCTCTAATTTTTGGCGAGCCGTAGCTGTATGGGCAAACCGTAAGCCTTTGGCAATTAGGCGTGAGCGTTCTTGCAAGTCAGTATATTGCCGAGCTAACTTCCAGCACTGACAAGCGATCGCATCTCCTGGATGGTTGGTAAACCCCTCAGGCAAGGTGCGCATTGAAGACAAGTCTTTCACCGCTTTGGCTAAGTCTCGCGCTTCATCTGCGTCTAAATTCTTTTCTACTGACAACTCAGCCGCCGTTACCCGCTGAGGTTGAGTGAGAATGCGAAACTCATACAGCACATCACTGCCTTTACGTTCAAAGTGCTGCCGGGTGCTCTCTGAAACGCCGCCATTAGCGATCGCGGTATAGACCTGAGAAGCCACGATCACCTGATTTTGGTGAACAGCTTCAAAGCCCGTTTCTTCAAAGATTTTTTGTGGCCCCAACCCGGCTCTTTGCAGTTGCTGACAGGCTTGCCCCCACTCGACCCAAGTCCCTTCTTTGCGACGGAGCGATCGCAACAAAGCATCTGTATCTACAGCAGCCCCCGCCGCTTGTGGATGAAAATTGGGGTTCTGAGGGGTATCAGTCATAAATAGTACTAAGCCGCCAATGCTTCAAGACAACCAGCAATCTCCTATTTTAACCCTCCTACCCGGTCGGGCAACGCTGCTCTTTGATTCATCTGTTGCTCAGTTTGCTAATGTTGCAACTCGCAAAATTTCTCCAATAATTTTAAGAAAGAGTCTTGACGAACTCTCCTAGTCAAGGCATTATAGAAGACGCGAAATGCAAGGGGCTATAGCGCAGTTGGTAGCGCATCTCAATGGCATTGAGAGGGTCAGCGGTTCGAATCCGCTTAGCTCCATTCTTAAATAGTTTTTTCGTTCCCATAAAACCGATGAGCGTGGGAGACCTCTTATTTGAAGAATTGCTTACTCAAGCCAACCTCTTTCTAGAGAAAGCCTAACATTCTAGTTTCTCAATCAGCCCCTGCCAAATCTTGATCTGCTGTTCCAAAGCTTGCAGATGAGTGTCACCGACATCGTTGCCTTCTGCATACTCCTGATGCCACAAGCTCATTCTGTTGATAGTTTACGGTTGACAATGTGATTCACTACATCAACAGCATTGGGCATTGTGCGATCGCCTCTCAGCTTTTAATTACATCATGAGTCAGAGCGGTCTTCTCGGCTGACGAGCAGAGAAGCATTGCCCCATCGAATTTAAAGCTTAAACTTGTGGAAACTATGAGAGAAAGTGCCACAGACGTGGAAAGCGTGTCCATTAGGCATGTAGGGCGGCTTTAAAGTTGATGCTTGCTTCTAGAGAAGAAGGTGTACTGTGAAAATTTTGCTAATTGAGGATGATCCAGTTATTAGTTCTACTCTTGCAAATACTCTCACGGCACATCACTACACCGTTAATCAAGCAGTGGACGGACAGACAGGGCTAGAGTTAGCAGAAGCGTTTGAGTATGACCTGGTTCTTTTGGATGTGGTGATTCCTAAATTAGACGGCATCCATGTTTGTAAGCAATTGCGGAGTCAAGGATATCAAGCTCCTATCCTGTTGCTAACGGCGAAAGACAGCGCCACAGATCGAGTGATGGGTCTAGATGCAGGGGCCGATGATTATGTGGTGAAGCCGTTTAACCTAGATGAGTTGATGGCACGTATCCGGGCGCTTTTACGGCGTGGCAAGCCGATTTCCTCCTCTGTGATTACGTGGGAAAACTTATATTTTGACCCAATTAATAGTGAGATTACTTGTAGCGATCGCCCTTTACGCCTGACTCCCAAGGAATTTTGTTTATTAGAGCTTTTTTTGCTCAACCCTAAACGGATTTTCAGTCGGAAAGCGATTCTCGATCGCCTGTGGGATTTCTCGGAAGCACCAGGCGAAGAAACGGTGAGTACACACATCAAGTGTTTGCGTCAAAAGCTAAAGGCAGCGGGTGCGACTGATCCGGTTGAAACGGTTCATGGTCTCGGCTATCGACTGAGATCCCCCTCTGACACTCAAGCTTCTGAATCGAAATTGCCCGCTATTCCTAACCAAAAGGGAGTAGAGGAGCAAAAGGTAAAGGCAAAAACAGCGAAGATCTGGCAAAAGTTTAAGGGTAAGTTTCTTGAGCAATTTTCTACTTTGGAGCGAGTGGCTGTAGCGTTGAAAACAAATAGCTTTTCCTCAGAGATACAGCAGCAAGCCCAGCAAGAAGCGCATAAATTAGCAGGATCGCTTGGCATTTTCGGCTTGATGCAAGGCTCTCAACTGGCGAGGGAGTTAGAAGAGTTATTCCAAACCTCGGTCATAGCAACTGCTGATGCCGAAAAAATTATTGCTTTAGTAGAACTCTTGGGACAGGAGCTACAAAAAACACCTAATTCAGAAGGGGAATCGGCAGCATCCACTTATACTCCATTGCTCCTAATTGTGGATGATGACTTGCTCCTAGCCGATCGCATTCGGATTGAGGCGATCGCTTGGGGACTCCGAGTTGAAGTAGCTACGGATCTGGCTGTGGCTCGTAAAGCGATCGCTCAGTCTCCTCCAACTGCGGTGCTGCTAGATCTCAATTTTCCAGGAGCAGAAACTGGGTTAACGCTACTGAGAGAGTTGATGCAACGCCAGCCTCAGATTCCAGTCCTAGCCTTTACAGGACAAGGAAATCTCACTAACAGATTAGAAGTGGCGCGTCTGGGCGGGTGTGTATTCTTACAAAAGCCTCTGCCAACCTATGAGATTTTGAAAGCTGTCACGGATGTCTTACACCAAAGTCAGATTCAGCATCATAACCGTATTTTGGTCGTAGATAATGAGGTTACAGCTTTGATCAGGATATCAAAATTGCTACAACCTCTTGGTGTAGAAGTCACAGGGTTAAACGACTCAAAACAGTTTTGGGAAGTTTTAACCACTACAGTCCCTAATCTACTGGTGCTTGACCTAGAACTGTCTGGTTTTAGTGGCTTGGATCTATGTCAGACAGTGCGAAGTGACCCCAAATGGCGACATCTACCGATTGTGTTTCTGTCGGCCCACACCGCAGCGGAGAAAATTGAGCAAGCCTTTGTTGCAGGCGCAGATGACTACATGAGCAAGGCGATCGCCGATGCAGAATTGGTGACACGAATCATTCACCGATTGAAGCGCGGCGGGTTCCAAACCACGGAGAAGCGAGAGGTATGAGACGCTCTAAGCTGTGGCGGCAGTGTAAACCCTATGGAGTGGCGATCGCCTCTACTTTGATAGCGCTCCTGCTCACTCTGCTACTCGAACCTTTTCTGAACCGCACGATTGGCGCTTTTTTCTTTGTGGCAGTGGCTGTAACAACTTGGCAGGGAGGGTTGAAGCCTGGAACGGTGAGCGTCGTCCTCTCAACTCTGGTTATCAACTACTTTTTTATTCCGCCTCGATATGCCCTCGTCCTCATTGAGGCCAGTGATGCCATTCGCTTAGGTATCTTTTTTGTTGTTGCCTGCATCATCAACCTACTGGGTAATGACCTGCGGACTAGCAAACGAAAAATTGAGCTGCTGAATCAACAACTAGCCGAAGAAAGTGCTGAGAAACTGCGGATCGCCTTAGCTGCTGCTTACATGAGCATGTGGGACTGGAATCTCCAGACTGGAAATCTCAGCTGGTCTGTCGGTCATGAACAGTTATTTGGTTTAGCACCAGGATCCTTTGATGGCAGGTATGAAACCTTTGAAGCTTGTATCTACCCAGCAGATCGAGAAAAGCTGAAACAGGCCGTGAATCGTGCAATTCAAAATCGCACTCCTTATCAGCATGAATTTCGCATTGTTTGGACAGATGGCACAGTTCACTGGATGGAAGGACGCGCTCAAATCTTTTACGACGAGATGGCTCAACCTGTGCGAATGTCGGGAACGGTGATGAACATCGACGATCGCAAAAAATCGGAAGCGGCTTTGGAGCAAAGTGAGCAACAACTCCGAGCTATTTTTGATGCTGAGCCAGAATGCGTCAAGGTGATTACAGCCGATGGCATTTTGCTGAATATGAATGCGGCTGGGCTAGCCATGTTAGAAGCAGAGAGTCTAGAGCAAGTTCGAGGGCAATGTGTCTGCTCGATGGTAGATTCTCCTCACCAGCCAAGGTTTTTAGACTTTACGCACCGGGTGGCCCAAGGTGAATCGGGGATCTTAGAGTTTGAAATTACGGGACTCAAAGGGACTCGTCGTTGGTTAGAGTCTCATGCCGTACCGCTACAAACCCAAAGCGAGCAGAATCAACCTCTGACTCATGTTCTGGCTGTCACTCGTGATATTAGCGATCGCAAGCGAGTTGAAGCAGAAATTAAACAACTGAATGCAGAATTAGAACAACGGGTGGTTGAACGAACAGCTGAACTTCAAAGAAGCAACGATCTGCTCAATAGCTTTTTTAATGCCGCCTCTTCCGCTGCGATCGGGTTATGTATTCATGATCGAGAGCTGCGATTTGTCCAAATCAATCAAGCACTTGCAGACATGAATGGATATTCGATTGAGGCTCACCTAGGTAAGACCACCGCAGAGATTTTGCCAGAACTAGCACCCATCGTCAACCCACTGATCCAACAGGTTTTAGCTACAGGGCAGCCCATTCTCAATTTAGAGATTGCGGCAGCAGTGCCGAGTCAGCCTGGCATAGTGCGGTATTGGTTAGTCTCCTACTTTCCCATTTGCGGCACCAACGGCAGCACTCATACGGTTGGAGTTGGGGTGATTCTGATTGAAATCAGCGATCGCAAACGGGCTGAAGTGGCGTTGCAGAAAAGCGAGCAGAAGTTTCGCGCCATCTTTGAACAAACATTTCAGTTTATTGGTCTGCTAACACCAGATGGTACTTTTCTAGAAATTAATCAGGCACCTCTCGATTTTGCTCAAACTCAACGAGAGGCAATCATTCAGCGTCCACTTTGGGAGTTTCCCTCTTGGGCTGCTTCGGCTGAAACCCAAGCCATTGCTCGAACCGCGATCGCTCAAGCCGCTGCGGGTGAATTTTACCGTTCTGAGGTGACTGTACCCGGAGTAGGAGGGATCTCTGCTACGTTTGACTTCTCTGTGAAGCCGATTTTAGATGAAGCGGGACAGGTGACATTACTGATTGCAGAAGGGCGAGACATCAGCGATCGCAAACAAGCCGAAGCGATTCTTCAGGAGTCTAACCGACGGTGGCAATCGCTATTAGACAATGTGCAACTGCTTGTGGTTGGGTTAGACCGCTTTGGCGATGTCTCCTATGTCAACTCATTCTTCTTAGACCTCACAGGTTATAGCTTATCGGAAGTGATTGGCAAAAATTGGTTCACAAACTTTTTGCCAGCTAGCCAAATTCAGCCAGTGAATATCGCCTTTCATGAAGTGTTAGAACAAAACTTTTATCCTCACTACCACAATCCCATTGTGCTCAAGTCTGGTGAAGAGCGGATGATTGCCTGGAGCAACACCATCTTGCGAGATGTGGATGGAACTATTATTGGCACCATCAGTATTGGGGAAGACATCACCAAGCGCCAAGAAGTCGAGCGGATGAAAGCCGAATTCATCTCAATTGTCAGTCACGAACTCCGGACACCCTTGACAGCAATTCGGGGGGCATTAGGGCTACTAGCAGCGGGAGTTTACAATCAAAAACCTGAAAAGGGTCAGCGCATGTTGCAAGTAGCAGCTGAGCAGAGCGATCGCCTGGTTCGGTTAGTGAATGACATCTTAGATTTAGGACGGCTGGAATCTGGAAAGGTAACGCTGACCATGAAAATCTGTGATGCTTCGGATCTCATCCAGCAGTCTGTAGAGACAATGCGAACTAACGCCGAGCAAAACCAGATTGCTTTATCGATTAATGCTCCCCTCCTGACAGTCTGGGCAGACGCTGACTCGATTATTCAAACTCTCACCAACTTACTCAGCAACGCCATTAAGTTTTCTCCGCCGCACACGACGATTTCGGTGAGTGCAGAGCTAACTGATCGTGGGGCGATCGCAAGCCATTCTCAGGATTCTGTTTCTCAGCCGCTAGTTTTGTTTAAAGTCCAAGATCAGGGTAGAGGCATCCCATCCGATAAACTAGAGTCCGTCTTTGAGCGCTTTCAACAAGTGGATGCTTCTGACTCTCGCCAAAAGGGGGGCACAGGTCTAGGACTCGCTATTTGTCGCCGCATTATCGAGCAGCACAAGGGGCAGATTTGGGCAGAAAGTATCTTAGGTCAAGGCAGTATCTTTTGCTTTACTCTACCGACTGCTCCACAATAGAAGACAAGTCGGCTAAACGCTTTCCAGTTCTAAAAGCATCTGCTTATGACAACCCGCCGTGTTTTAGTGATTGATGATGAAGAAGCAATCCAAGAAATCATCCAAGCGTGTCGAGAAGATTTGGGAGGCTGGGACGTTTTAGTGGCAGGCTCAGGGAGTCAAGGTCTGTTGCTTGCAGCTTCTGAGTCATTGGATGGCATTCTGCTAGATGTCTCAATGCCAGAAATGAACGGTTTTGAAACGTTGCAAAAGCTACAGGAAAACCCAACGACGCAAAAGATTCCTGTGACGCTGCTGACAGCCAGAGTGCAGCCAGAAGAGAAAGAGCGGTTCGCTCAGCTAGGCATCGCGGGGTTAATTCTCAAGCCCTTCGATCCCCTGACGTTGGTCGAGCAGGTCGCAGAAGTTTTCGGCTGGTAGCTTGAATTTGTTGCAACTTCAAAAAATCTTCAAATCTTTTCTCTAATCTAAAGACTGACGTTGACTTTACTTAGGGGCATCAGCTGCTCTCACGGGTCGACGTCGGTGTTTTATTCATCGGGTAGTATTCACTAGACTTCCTGCACGAATCAAAATTAGCCCCCCTAACCCCCCAAAACTGGGGGGAATCTTAACGGAGCTTCCCCCAATTTTGGGGGACGGGAAGGGGCAACAAAGTATTCACGCAGGAGGTCTACTCGCTAACCTGCTGACATCCACAAACTCTACAGGCCGAGGTGAAGCGGTGTGCCGTACAGAAACTCTCAAATGGTTGTGATACCCACTAAGCGCATTCTTGTCATTGATGATGATGAACCTGTGCAAATGGTGGTGCAAAGCTGTTTTGAGGAATTAGCAGGTTGGGTAGTGGTGACTGCCAACTCTGGCCCCGAAGGATTGGTAAAAGCGATCGCCGAGCCACCGGACGCAATCATTCTAGACATGATGATGCCAGGTATGGATGGACTGGCCTTTCTCCGTCATCTCAAAGCAAACCCTAAAACCCAGGCAATTCCTGTTGTGGTGCTGACTGCCAGAACTGACTTAGTACAAAACCACAATTACTCTACATACGGAGTCGTGAGAACGATCGCTAAGCCTTTCGATCCCATCTCATTAGTGCATCAAGTTGCTCAAGCACTTGCTTAGCATTAAAACCACAAAAATTGGTAGTGCCACCACTGCGCTCACCTTTTTATCACCCTCAATTTCTACAGATAGCTCAGAGTAGAAATTGAGAGTCTAAATATAAATTGAACTGATCCAGGAATTTCAAATAGAAGCATTTCAACCATTAACCAATGTAATATTTTGAGCGCCTTCAAAACTTCCTCAAAACCTTTCAATAGTCTAAAAGCAGATTGGAAGATTTCCAACTCTTAGTGAAGTCAACTAATACGATCTTTGATGACTCGATAAGATTTTGAACCTGATATGACAAGTTGTCCTTGCTGCTCTCATCCCTTACTACGACATATCCGAGCCAATCAAACCTTTTGGTTTTGCCGTTATTGCTGGCAAGAAATGCCTACCTGGAATTGTCAAAAAACTGATTTAAGCTCAAAAGCATCAGGTCTTGGAATAACGACAGCCAGGACAGCTACATTGGTAAAGCTTTAAAGAGACTGGCTCAAAATTTATCAAGGCTCAACCCCAAAAAAGTGACTTAAGCTGACGAATTTCATCTTAATCCTTAATATATTTGAGATCAAAATCTTAATTCCAGGTTTATTTCATGATCCACTTAATCTTGCCTCGAAACCCACCTATAGAGGCCATGCAAATGCTAGGAAATAGTTTGGAGTTTCACTTCTATGAAGAACCTGCCAGAATTCTGATCATAGATGATGATCCAACGATACGCAGGTTCCTTGACCAAGCAATGCAGGCAGAAGGCTATCAGGTGATGCAGGCTGGTGATGGAGAAGAGGGGTTGGCAGCTTATGAGCAGTTTCAACCGGATTTAGTGCTACTAGATGCAGTTATGCCAGGAATGAATGGCTTTGCCTGCTGTCACCAACTCAAAAGCTCATCGGGTAGTGCTTTCACGTCCATCATGATGATTACGAGTCTGGATGATCCAGATTCAGTCAACCAAGCTTTTGCGGCTGGAGCTTCAGATTACATCACCAAGCCAATTCACTGGACGCTATTGCGGCAGCGAGTCAGACGTTTACTACAGGCACAGCGAGCCACTTTAGAGTTGCAAAACCAAATGGAGCGGGAGCGGATGATCGGGGCGATCGCTCAACACATTCATCAATCCCTCGATTTGACAGAAATCCTCAATGGGGCTGTTACAGAGATTCGACAGTTTCTCCAAACTGATCGCGTCATGATTTATCGCTTCAACTCAGAAGGCAACGGAGTCAGCAATGGAGTCGTCAGTGTAGAGTCTGTTGCGCCTCCGTGGGAATCTGTTTTAGGTCAAACTATTCAAGATCCTTGTTTTAACGAAAAATATACAGATCTCTATCGCTTAGGTCGTATTCGGATTATTGAAGATATCCATCATGCCAATTTAACCCCCTGCCACGTTGAGTTTTTAGCTCAGTTTCAAGTTAAAGCCAATATGGTCGTGCCGATTTTGCAAGGAGATCATTTGTGGGGCTTGCTGATTGCGCATCACTGTCAAGCACCCCGCTATTGGCGTACTTGGGAAGTAGAGTTGGTGGAGCGTTTAGCAATTCAACTAGCGATCGCCATCAAACAATCCGAGCTTTATCAACAAGTGCAACAACTGAATACAGAGCTAACGTACCAAGTACAAGAGCACATTGTAAAACTACAGCAAGCTTTGAAATTTGAAGCTACCCTAAAACGCATTACGGATAAAGTCCGCGATAGCTTAGACGAAGATCAGATTCTCCAAACTGCTGTAGAAGAATTAGCCTTGGCTCTAGATGTCGGATGTTGTAATGCCGCTTTGTATGACTATCACCACAACACTTCCAGCATCCGGTATGAATCTACTCGGTTTCTCACAGGTTGCCAAGACAAAGTGATTTCGATGGAGCATTACCTGGAGATTTACCAACAATTGCAACAGGGACAATGCTTCCAATTCTGTGCCACGACTGCCCATCTACCAAATACACAGACCGCGATATTTGCTTGCCCGATGATGAGTGGAGCAGAAGCAATTGGTGACTTGTGCTTAATTAGCTCTCAACACAGGATGCTGAGCGAACTAGAAGTGCGCCTAGTTCAGCAAGTCGCCAATCAATGTGCGATCGCCTTGCGCCAAGCTCGCCTCTATCAAACAGCCCAAAAAACAGTGACTGAGCTAGAGAAGCTTAACCACTTAAAAGATGATTTTTTGAGTACTGTCTCTCATGAACTTCGTTCTCCCATCTCTAACATGCGCTTAGCCATTCAGATGTTAGAGCAGAGTATTACTCGAAGCCAGCTTTTATATGGGGAAAGAGTCAATCAAAATCCGGCTTGTGGTAAAAGTGCAACATACTTACGTATACTGCGTGATGAATGTGAACGAGAGATCTCTCTGGTTAATGATCTCCTAGACTTGCAACGGCTGGAAGTAGGATATCAACCTCAGAAGACGGATGTGATTCAGCTATCAGAGTCAATTTCGGGTCTTGTTAATGCTTTTGAAGAACGCATCAGCGATCGCCAACAAACCTTGATTCTTAATCTCGACTCTAACTTGCCAGATTTAGTCACAGATGCAATTGGCTTCAAGCGAATTTTGACGGAGCTGCTCCACAATGCCTGTAAGTACACCCCACCTCAAGAATCGATTACAGTTGCTGCTTATTTGCAATCAGACAAGCTGTATCTGAGCATTACTAACTCTGGCGTAGAAATCTCGGCTGAAGAGCTATCTCGAATTTTTGATAAGTTCTACCGCATTCCCAATGGCGATCCTTGGAAGCAGGGAGGCACAGGCTTGGGCTTAGCACTGGTGCAAAAGTTAGTGCATCACTTGGGTGGTTCTATTCAAGTCACGAGTACATCTGGACAAACTTGCTTCACCCTTGAGCTGCCTTACTAAGACGGCGATCGCTCCTGTAAACAGAGGAGCCTTGTAAATTCGTTAATTTTGAAACATTTTTTACATCTTCAAAAGTTCTTCATTTTTTCATCCTAAGTTCAAGACATGCTAATTCACTAGCAATGGTATTGCCAGTGTAATTCCAACTTTAGAGAGCCTACCAGAAACTTTAATTACTGTGGCTGATATAGCCCTCTATGAAGCCAAAGACCAAGGCCGCAACACTTTTTGTGCCAAGGCTCACACCAGTTAATCTAGCCAACCCTCAATTCAAAAGGAAAAAAACTATGCCACTCGTCATTTGGAATGATTCTTTAAGTATTGGTATTCCAGAAATCGATCGTCAGCACAAACAGTTGATTGACCAGCTCAATGCCTTGGTGGATGCGATGTATGCCAACCGGGGCAAGGAAGAAATTCAAACTATTGTTCGCTTTCTAGATATGTATGTGGCACAACACTTCGGCTTTGAAGAAAATTGCATGCACAGATATCGCTGCCCAGTCGCCGCTAATAATACCGCAGCTCATGCCAAATTTATTAAGACGTTAGGTGAAGTCAAACAGGAATTACAAACAAAAGGCTCCAGTCTTCCCTTAGAGCTAATTCATAAACAAAAGCTTAAGCAGCTAATCGCTTCACCATCAACCG
>CBIHQL010000070.1:0-12137 GCA_966211855.1 uncultured bacterium | reverse complement strand
TGGCTCAAGCGATCGCCCCTGCGGTTGCCGAGCTATTATCACCATCCTCAACATCAACTGACGCGATCGCCAAGCAGAATGGACATCTCCCTTCAGCACCCCCACCGCTCCGTAGCCCCCATCGAAAACCCCGTCGCGATCGCCTGCCAGTAGAATCTCCGGCACCAGCTCCAACCAGCCAACCCCAACAGATTACATTTCCCCGACCTTCTCGACAGCGGTTTAGAAAGCACAAACTTTGGGGGCGGTATCCGTTTGTGCAGCAGCAAAGTAGTTCTGACTGTGGGGCTGCTTGTCTGGCAATGCTCAGCCGCTATTGGGGCAAAACCTTGAGCCTCAACTGGTTGCGTAATATCGCTGGGGTCGGTCGCAGTGGAGCCTCATTAAAAGGATTAGCAACTGCCGCAGAGAGCATAGGCTTTCATGCACGGCCTGTACGAGCTAGTTTAGGAGCGCTAGTAGAACAAAAAAATCCTTGGATTGCCCATTGGCAGGGAGATCACTACATCGTGGTCTACCGCGCTCAAGGGAGACGCATCATCGTGGCAGATCCAGCCTTAGGCAGGCGATCGCTCTCCCATCAAGAATTTCAAAATCATTGGACAGGCTATGCCCTTCTGCTTGAGCCTACAGAAAAGCTTTCAGAAATTAAGGTTGAGAAGCCTTCTCTCAATCGGTTTTTAAGTCTCCTTTTCCCTTATCGTAGTCTCCTTCTACAAATCATTCTCGCCTCCTTGCTGATTCAGGTATTTGGGTTAGTGACCCCTCTATTTACCCAAATCATTTTGGATCAGGTTGTGACGCAGAAGAGTCTTTTTACTCTGCATGTTTTCGCGATCGGGTTAGTAATTTTTGGGATTTGGAGTGTTGGCTTAAGCGCAATTCGCCAGTATCTCTTAGATTACTTTTCTAATCGCTTAGATCTCACCCTAATCAGTAGCTTTGTCAGCCATGCCCTGATCTTACCTCTGAAATTTTTTGAATCTCGTCATGTGGGAGATGTGATTACACGAGTTCAAGAAAATCAAAAAATTCAGATGTTTCTGACTCGGCAAGCGATCACGGCTTGGCTCGATGCTTTGATGATGTTTGTTTATTTGGGGTTGATGCTCTACTACAACTGGCAACTCACGCTCTTGGTACTAGGGATGATTCCCCCAATCTTGATCTTAGTGCTGGTGGCAACTCCCTTATTACGGCAGATCTCCAGGGAGATTTTTAATCGTGAGGCTGCAGAAAATTCAACACTGGTAGAGATTTTAACGGGCATTGCTACGGTCAAAGCAGCGGCAGCCGAGCGAGACTTACGGTGGGGATGGGAAGAGCGTCTGACGAGTATGTTAAATGCTCGGTTTCAGGGGCAAAAACTTAGCAACACCCTACAAGCAGCCAGTGGCCTCATCAATACACTAGGAAGCACAGCCCTTCTATGGTTTGGTGCATCCCTCGTGATTCAAGATCAGCTAACGATTGGTCAATTTGTCGCCTTTAACATGCTGATCGGCAATGTGATCTCCCCCATCTTGAGATTGGTCGGTCTGTGGGATGAATTTCAAGAGGTGATCGTCTCTGTAGAGAGACTCGATGATGTTTTCTCAGCAGAACCAGAAGAAACTCCCCAAAAACCACTCCTGCTTTTGCCCTCTTTGCAAGGAGAGGTGCAATTTGAAAACGTCACCTTTCGATATAGCGAAGATCAGGAAACCAACACACTTCAAAATATCTCTTTTCAAGTCTCAGCCGGACAAACGATCGCGATTGTCGGACGCAGCGGTTCTGGCAAAACTACTTTAGTGAGTCTTTTGCAAGGTCTATATCACCCAACCAGCGGTCGTATTTGGATGGATGGTCATGATATCCGCCATGTCTCTCCCCACTCTTTGCGATCGCAATTAGGAGTCGTTTTGCAAGAGTGTTTTCTCTTTTCTGGCACAATCTTAGAAAACTTGACGCTGTATCGCCCTAATTACACCTTAGAGCAGGTTGTAGAAGTGGCAAAATTAGCAGAAGCACATACCTTTATTCAAGCTCTTCCGTTGGGATACCACACTAAAGTAGGTGAGCGAGGCGCTACTTTATCGGGGGGACAACGCCAACGAATTGCGATCGCTCGGGCCTTACTCGGCAACCCAAGAATTTTAATATTAGATGAAGCAACAAGTTCTTTAGATACCGAATCTGAGCGACGATTTCAACAAAACTTAGCCCGCATTAGTCGCGATCGCACTACTTTTATCATTGCTCACCGACTCTCAACCGTCCGTCATGCCGACTGCATTTTGGTCATCGATCGCGGTGTTTTAGTCGAGCAGGGCACCCATGCAGAACTCATCGCTTTGCAAGGACTTTATTATCATCTAGCACAGCAGCAGCTTGATCTCTAAGCCCGTTAAAGACCCCTCAAATCTTTGCCACGAGGCTTCTAACCTCAAAAAATTACTGATGAGTCATGCATAAAATTCACTACATCAATCTGCCAAATTGGCAATTAATCAGAAGAGCGAGGGTTATTATATACAAGGAGATATTGTATCAAAACAACTATCAAACCGTTATTTTCAAGAAGTATTTACCAGCCTTTCTGAACGGAATTTTGACATAGCAAAAAACTGTTTACCAATCTCGATTTAATCGTCATAATTTAAGTCCCGTCTCTGTGATTTAACTTCTTTGCCAACTATTTGGATATGAAGCTATGAGCTTTAGTTTCCATCGAGGTTCCGGAGATTCTAGACCCTCTCAGATTGACTCAATACAACCCGCTGATACCCCTATTGCTCTGATAGATGGAGCCAACACGACTAGAGATGGAACCGCCAGCCCCACGACTCTTGTAGAACCTAACCCCCGTGCCCAGCTAGCTTCTGTTTCGAGCGCCAATGCTTCCAGTAACTCGATTAACTGGTCTCCCTCGCTGCAGACCGTTTTAGATCAGCCTCCTTCTACCCTGCCTTATCAACTGATCTTTGGAGGTCTATTATTTGGTGCTGCTGTTGCTACTTGGACTTGGTTCGGTCATATCAATGAAGTTGGTCATGCAAAAGGACAACTCATTCCCAAAGGCCAAGTTTATAAAATCCATCCTGTCGAATTAGGGAAAATCACCAACCTCGCTGTCAAAGAAGGGCAAGAAGTCAAGGCTGGACAAGTCATTGCTCAACTCGACAACCAAGTTGCGGCAGATGAAGTGACTCGCTTACAACAACTCTTGATAGCTGAGCAATTGCAACTCGCTCAAATGCAGTCTCTCATTGAACGGACACGGCTGGAAGCCCAAACTCAAGCGGCGATCGCCAAGGCTGAAACTCAAGCCCAAGCTGCGGCGATCGCTCAAGCTCAAGCTCAAGCTGACACCAATCGCAAATTGATTGAGCAATGGCAAAGTGATGTGGTCGCCCAAAATACTCGTCGCGATCGCTTACAGCCCCTGGTAGAAGAAGGCGCAATTGCCAAAGAGCAGATGTTTGATGTTGAGCAAGCCCTACGCGATCGGCAACGGACTATTACTCAACACCAAGGAGAGTTGCAGCAAGCGATCGCTGAAGCCGAGCAACTGCAAGCTGGATTAACCCAAAAGCAGGCCGAAGGTCGAAATGCTCAAATCGCTACCCAGCAACGTGTGCAGCAACTAGAAGTGGAGGCCACGCAACGACAAGCCAAAATTACCGAATTACAAAATCTTTTGCTCACCGCTCAAACTAAGCTCAAAGATCGGTTTTTATATGCCCCGACTAACGGCACCATTTTGTCGCTCAATGTTGCCAATATTGGCGAAGTTGTTCAACCCGGTCAAACGATCGCTGAAATGGCTGCTGACAATGCTCCCCTAGTGCTTACAGCTTACCTACCTAATAAAGAGGCAGGACTCGTCAAGCCAGGAATGCCCGTTCAAGTCAAACTTGATGCTTTTCCTTATCAAGATTACGGCATCATTCCGGGCAAAGTAACCGCTATTTCGCCCAATGCCAAGCCTGATGAACGCCTAGGCCCCATTTATCAAGTAGAAATTTCCCTCAGCCGTCACTCCGTTACAACCAGACAGCAGACAATTCCATTTAAGCCGGGTCAAACTGCTACTGCAGATATTGTGATTCGTCGTCGTCGCATTGCTGATCTGTTGCTAGATCCCTTAAGAAAGCTGCAAAAGAGTGGCCTTGGTTTATAAGGCAATCGCAGTTTTAGAACAAAGATTTGTTAACAGTCTAAGGAGCAATTATTGTGAACCGTCGTGCTTACAATCCAACCATTGAACAAGACCCAGAAAAACTTGCCCCCATCATTGAGGCAATTATTGAAGGAAAATATTCCTGGGCTTGTGTTTTATTGCTCCGAACCATTGGCTACAATCCTCTGCATTACATTCCGTATCGCACCTACAATCGCTTAGTAAAAGAAAATTACCTCGTAGGTACAAAACAGGAACCTAGAATTGCCAGCAACGAGCATTACTCGCAAAATTCAGACAGAGAGCGATCGCAAAATAGTCGCGATCTCCCCTATGCTAAATCTGTTGAAAAGCGACATCAGTCTATCCGAGGTGGCTCTCTAGTTTATTGGTTAAACTCCCAAACTGATCAACACTCTAATTACCCAAACAATCCTTTGAAGGAACCTTTGACGAACGCATCAAAAATCGTAAACTTTCCCTATAAGCTCAAACAACGATAAACAGTTTTTGAATCTTTTTTCTCTTCATCGACCATTTCCAATCACCTTGTTCTTAAATAAAAAGCAAGGTGATTTTTTTAATTGAGCCAACCTAGAAATTGTTGTTGGATGCCAAAATGGCAACATCCATCTAGAGTACTTCAATATATTGCCTAAGAGAGCCACTAAAAATCTACTTTCAATCGAGGTAGAATCAATGATTATCTCTGACATTAATTATTTACAAGACATCATCAGTCCAAATGTTCAAGGTGGTGATGGCTGGTATACCCACTTCTTTAGCGAGCTGGAAGATTTACTGGCCCCACTTGATGCTCTCACACCTCATATTCCTCACTCACCTAACGGACACTTTGCTTCTGTAATCTCTACAACCTATCAGGGAGGCCAGGGGGTTACTCATAGCTGGAACTCTAATACAAAGCGTTGGACAACAGAGCGATGGACTTTCTCCTGAAGTTCAACCTAGCCTCTAGGTAAAACTGAATGGGTCATCTATCCCTAAGCTATAAAAGCACTGAGAGCAACTCAGTATTAAGCTATCAATTAATAGTACAAAAGATCGAAGCAAGACTTTGTCAGAAGGAGTCACAGCTTTGATCTTTTATTTTTAATAATTAAAACCTAGAAATCAAAGCAAAACTATCTAGTTTCAAAATCTTTTTTAGTGACGACACAAAACTGCCAAAATGGCATTACACCCTCAGGTCAACAGACTATATTGTTATTAACAACCGAACAAGGTTGCGGTAAGCAATAAACAATTTCTCAACTCATTTCTTAACAGGAGAACGTCATGGTTATCTCTGATCTTCAATACTTAGAATCTGTTGAATCCTCTACTGTTGTTGGCGGTGGCAAGAAACACAAGCCTAAGTATGGAAAAGGTGGCGGCTTTAATCTTGCTATTAATGTTGCCGTAGTTAAAATCACTCAGATCGCGGTTGCTGACAAATTTAGCAGCATCAAGCAAGAAGCCAATGTTGACATTGACTTCTAATCTTTACCACCTAGCTTAGATTAGCAATAAAAAGAGCCGCTGAGAGCAATTTCAGCGGTTCTAAAATATCAAATTAGCCGAAATGACAGTATTAAAATTCTAGAGGCGAGATCATTATTTTAGTTACTTAAAATACACCATTTAAGAGGAATTAAGAATGAGTAAATTAACGCAATACCTCTCACAGGTTTCTAGTCCCTTGATGGCAGCTTTAATTTTATTTCTCATCTTTCCAGTTTATGGAAATCCTGCTCCCAATAACGGGTTAGTTCGAGGTTTAAATGGTATTCTAATTCAGTCTTTACCATCAATATCTACGGACAGCGCCTCAACAGAAGATGGGTCTAATAGCGTTAGTATTAAATCCAGCACTTTTGTTAATGAACAAGGGGCGGGTGCAGAGGTTAGTGCGATCGCAAACTCTCCGAATGGAGAAACTAGTCAAAGTGACGTAAATCAGTTCACGCCAGGAGCAACTTCGATTAGCACGACTGTCAATGCCAGCACCTCTAACGCTGCGCCACCCTCAACTCAGATTACGGTCAAGACACCTGCGGTTCCAGTTCCTCAAACCGCGATCGCTGTTGATGGCTCTAACGCATTGCCGACGGTAGACCCTGCTGCCAACATGCCTATTACCCCTGCGATCGCCTCTCCGTCTGACACTCTTTCCAGCATGACTCAACAAGAGACAGCACCTACAATCGTGCCAGTTGTACCACCTATTACTCCTGCTGCACAATCCAGTATCATCGATTCAAGCAATCCAGCCTCAACACCTCTGCTGACTCAAATCAACACACCGGAGGCTACCTTTAATATTGTAAATCTGTCTGCGATCGCACCCCCAGCAACTACTTTCATTCCTGCCTTTTCTGACACTAAAATTTTGCAAAATAGCACTAGCAATATCAATCAAGCTAATACCAAAGTTGTGCGTCAGCAAGTCACTGCTTACGAAGTAGTTGGGATGCCCAGCCGGGTTTGGCCAGGTCTTGGTTTAAAACAAAAACTGCGCAGTTCTAATTAAAATTTTACTCACGTCCTACCACTGCTACTTCATGAATCACAACTAAAACTCGACATGATTCAAATCTTAGGAACATTCATCGAGTTAGATACCATCATCAGCCACCTGAAAAAAAACTTTCAGCTTAAAGAAGTTTGTCAAAAAATCTTGCACCAACAAGTAATTGCAGAGGCTGCTCGTAGCAGAAATTTAGCGATTACAGAGCAAGAAATTCAAGTAGAAGCAGAGCGCCAGCGACGAGAGAGGTCTTTAGAGAAAGCAGCCGATACTTTAGCATGGCTTAAAGATGAATTAGTGACCTCAGATGACTGGGAAGCAGGTATTCGCGATCGCTTACTTGCTCAAAAGCTATCTGAGGCATTATTTGCCGAGCAAGCCAAGAAGGTATTTTCCGAGAATCGCCTTAACTTTGAGAAGGTTTCTATCTACAAATTAGTAGTCACAGAGCCAAAGCTTGCCCAGGAGCTACTTTATCAAATCCAAGAGCAAGAAATTAGTTTTTATGAGGCTGCTCACCTTTATGATCTCAATCCTCAGCGTCGTCATCAATGTGGGTATGAAGGCTGTCTCTGTCGCTGGCAAATAGACCCAGATATTTCAGTTGCTATCTTTGGCAGTCCTCCCGGAGAGGTTATTGGCCCCTTATCCACACCTGAAGGTCATACACTCTTAATGGTAGAAGCATTGATCAGCCCAGAATTTACTCCTCAACTTCAACAAGAAATTATCGATGACTTATTTCAAGAGTGGTTATCTAATGAAGTGAACTACGTTTTATATAGCAAAATGCCCTAATTTGAAACTCTTCGATTCATTACAGTAGATTTTCTAAACTTTTACACAACAGGAGATTCGGTAAAATGGCCTATCAGAAAGTCTGGAAACAGGAAGTTAAAACTGCTGATGGTAGCACTACTATCACGACCACGAGTGTAGCGATCGCCTCTCATGATCAAAAAAGTTCTATCAGCCAAGTAGTTACTGTCAAAACCTCCTCAACTAGCAGCTCAGGTCACGATCAATAGCTCAAATTAATTCATCAAAAAGGTTAGAACTCAGGTATTTGATTTCAAATCAAGATGCCTGAGCTATTTTTGTCTCGCATCAGTTACCAAATTTTGGCAAGAATACTATTGGCAGGAGCATGAACTGTCCACTAATATTAGCGACTGGGTTGAGCATGCCTTCTACATCACAAACCTCATCAGTCTTGAGGTTGCTGGTAGTGGCGACTCACAAATGCCAGAAGGCTTGAACCTATAAGCTAGAAGAACTTCCCAAATCACTATGCTGAAAAAAGGTATCTGCTTATCCTTCTCACTGTCACTCTTTTTAGTAGGTTGTAATCCGGGTGCAAAGCCGATCGCTCAATCAGAGAGCTACACTTGGAGCGTTCAAGATGTTGCCGGAGAGAATAGTACATTTGTCTGCAAAAAGGTAGATATTGTCATCTATGCCAGCCGCAAAGCAGGCTCCAACATGGATTCGACGGTTGTAGATGATAAATACTGCGCGAAGCTACCCAAGCCTCAAACTTAAACCCCACCTTGAACTAACAACCTAAACTCATTGGATGCAGCGATCGCTTCTCTACAACGGCGATCGCTTTCGCTGATCTACACAAGAGTCACAAACCTTAAACTTCAGTGCTGCACAGATCCTCACGTTGGCAAATTGGGCTATATCTGTTCTGTAGCGTTGCAGTCTCTGGTGGTCTGGCTAAATTCTATGGAGAGTAATGTCGGCTTTCTTGCCAAAGTGCTCTTAGTCTCAGCACTGATTTCAGTCGCAATTAAATTACTGGGGCCGATGGCTCCGATTACGGCAAGCCCAAGGACTGCATGGTTGCTCGTGCTCTTGCCTAGTGGAGTCATGGCGACCCTACTGGGATGGCGAGCTTGGCAACAGCGATCGCTAGATTAGGCAACAAATAACCTGATGAGATAGGGCAACTTGGGAGCAAGCACTGTGACCTTAGGGCAATGGATTGGCTTTTTAGTCTTGATTATCTGCCTATACGTTTTATGGCAGATCAAAGATGTATTGCTGCTGGTGTTTACAGCGGTCGTGTTAGCAACGGCAATTAACTCTTTAGTGCAACGATTGCAGAAGGTAGGTCTCAAGCGGTCTTGGGCAGTGTTATTGGCAATTACGCTTGTGGTTGCCTTTTTTGTGGGCATCATGTGGCTGATCGTCCCTTCTTTTGTCTCTCAGTTGCAAGATTTAAGCGAGATTTGGCCCCGAGCAATCCGCCGCATCAATATCTGGCTGTTAAGGCTGCAAGGGGCGCTTCCTGACCAATTCAGAGATTATTTACCCGATGTCAACAGCGTTATCCAACAGCTTCAACCGTTAGGTAATGCGCTTTTAGGTCGTTCGGTTGCCTTTTTCTCTAGCTCCCTCGGGTTTGTCTTAAATCTGTTGTTGGTGCTGATTTTGACATTGATGTTGCTCGTAAACCCACAACCCTATCGCCAAGCTTTTGTGCGTCTGTTTCCTTCTTTCTACCGTCGTCGAACCGAACAAATTCTCGATCGCTGCGAAATTGCCTTGAAAGGTTGGCTGGTCGGGATTTTGTTTAATATGACGGTGATTGCAGTTTTGAGCGGGCTAGGGCTTTGGATCCTCGGTATTCCTTTAGCGTTTTCGCAGGCAGCTTTAGCCGGGTTATTAACCTTTATCCCTAACGTGGGGCCAGCGTTGAGCGTAGTGCCTCCGATGGCGATCGCGTTGCTAGAATCTCCCTTGAAATCAGTCTTAGTGTTGGTGCTCTACATTGGCATTCAACAAACCGAAACGAATCTGCTCACGCCCTATGTGATGGCTCAGCAAGTGTCGTTACTACCGGCGATCACGCTCCTATCTCAACTGTTTTTCGCGACTTTCTTTGGCTTTTTTGGCTTGTTTTTAGCACTACCTCTGACGGTGGTTGGGCAAGTTTGGCTGCAAGAAGTGGTGATTAAAGATATTTTGGATGGCTGGCACACCCCCCGTCTGCAATCAGAACCCAAGGTTGATCTGGCGATCGCTACTCCCAACGCTTTCAGCACCAGTCACACCACCGTAGATCATTCTGCACCAACCGTCGCTGCACCGGGTACAGAACCACCAACCGACACTCCTCAACCACCAGAGCCGCCTGCCAAAGACGATTCCCAGCCTTAATATTGCTCCACTCTACTGCCGTGAATGTATGCGTACGATCGCCGAGATTAATGACAAGATCAGCCATCAGAAAGCCGTTGTTAAAACCGTTGAGGAAGTCAAAGCCAGGGTTTTAGAGGTCGGGGTCACCCAAACCGCTCAAGAAGTTGATGTCGTCACTACAGGCACCTTTGAGCCGATGGAGTCTTCAGGAGCCATCCTCAACTTGGGCCACACCGACCCCCCAATCAAAATTCGACAATGTTGGCTTGACGGTGTTCCGGCTTATTCGGGCTTTGGTGCCGTTGATCTATATCTCGGTGCCACCCAAATTGTGGACTATCCTGTTGGCGAAGCTCCGGATGGTGAAGACAATCGCGATCGCGGCGGGGGGCATGTGATTTCGGATCTGATTGCCGGAAAACCTGTGCATTTGCGGGCGATCGGTCAAGCGACTGACTGTTATCCTCGCGCGTCTTTTGAAACCACGATTACTCGCGACACGATCAATCAGTTTTACTTGTTCAACCCTCGCAACCTCTACCAAAACTTTATTGTCGGGGTCAACGGAGGCGATCGCCCGCTGTTTACTTACCTCGGCCCCTTACAACCTCGTCTCGGTAATGCCGTTTACTCCAACCCCGGAGCCATCTCTCCCCTCTTAAACGACCCCGACTTACAACTGGTTGGCATCGGAACCCGCATCTTTCTGGGTGGTGGCGTTGGCTATATTGCTTGGGAAGGCACCCAACACTTCCCACTGCAAAAACGGTTGCCCAACCGCACCCCGATTGGCCCCGCTGCAACCCTTGCTTTGATTGGGGATGCCAAACAAATGGATGCCCGCTGGGTACGCGGTTGTTATTTCAAAAACTATGGCCCCTCTCTGATGCTCGGAGTTGGTATTCCCTTCCCAGTCTTACAAGAAGAAGTGATTGCCCATTGTGCAGTTCAAGATGCTGATTTAGTGGCTCCTGTTGTTGACTTCTCCATTCCCCGCCGAGTGCGCCCTACCTTTGGCCTGGTTAGCTATGCCCAACTTAAATCAGGTAAAATGACCATTGAAGGCAAAACGGTGCGGGTGGCTCCTTTGGCGAGTATTCATTTGTCGCGACAAGTTGCCTTGGCCTTAAAAGAGGCGATCGCCGCCGGAACTTTCTTATTGAGCGAATCGGTCGCCCCCTTGCCTCGCGATCGCAGCTTCTTACCGCAAAATCTTTGGGGTTCCCAAGTTAGCCTCGACTAACTGATGACTCCAACGCTCAGACAGCAAAAAGGCTTCAGGGTTGAGTGCCCCAAAGCCTCAGATTCAGTCTGCTAGCAACGTTGATTTCCTATTCCGAAGCTTCTGGCGTATCTTTGCGCTTCACAGGTTTAGGTAAAGGAGCTTTGCGGGGTGCGGGGGTCGGTTCTCCTGAGCGACTACCTGCTGCACCGGGGCGTTGAGGAGGGCGACCTGGGCCTTTGCGGGGTGGGCCACTGCGACGTCGTTCTCCAGCTTGGCGCTTCCGGGGTGGCAAGAGGCCGATCGACTGTCCTTCTCGAATAACGAGATTGAGACCTTGGCGCTCTACCTGTAAATCCCAGAAGTGACCTACTGCTTTACCTGCCAATGCACCATTGAGGTGGAGTTTGAAAGACTTTTCCGGTTCTCCTTCTTTGCGGGCAGATTGCTGAATTTTCACAATCAGGTGCTCTTCTTCTAGCGATTGATAAATCACCTCACCTCGAATTGAGAAATAGCCATCACCCATGCCTGACGCGAGGGTTGAATCGGTTGGATCTGCCGATGCTGTGGCTGCTTCAGATGTAGCATCCTCCTCCGCTCGACCCAGTTTCTCAGGTTCCCAAACCCCGACAATTTGTGCGTGGAGCGTATCTTCCTTAGCCCGAGTTCGGGGATAAACGACCCACAAGTGCTCTTGCTCCAGATCAAGATGTTTCTTGACCAAACTCATAATCCGCCCTAGCAAAACCGCATCTACCTCGGTGCCATCTGTGGTTGTCAGAGTACCTTGAGTAAATTGATCGGCGGATGCTGTATAGCGCCCTCGAATGAGACCGATCGCTCGATATTGCATCGGTTCGCTCGGTGGGGGAATTGGCTGTTGCCGCATCGCCACGGAAGCTTGATGAGACAGCTCTTCACCCTCATCTTGGTCTTTAGAAACAGGAGCTGCTGAACTCGGTGCCGCCGGAGGTTTAGGCCGATTCGGCGGGGTGAGCCCGGTCGCATGAACAGTCGAAGCTAATTCTGAGGTCATTTCAGAGGGTTGATCTGATGAAGTCTCTACA
>CBIHQL010000069.1:0-12155 GCA_966211855.1 uncultured bacterium | reverse complement strand
GTTTTAACTAATCCTGATCTCATTATGCCAAGACGGCTGGAATGTGGGCGTCCGTATTACCCGATCAACGAGTCTTAGCGGCGTCTGCTACCACCCACACGCGATCGCCGGGGTGTGCTAGAGCGACCACTGCCAAAGCTACCAGAGCCCCGATTGACTCGGCTGGGTTGCGATCGCCCAGATTGCCGTAAGTTGCTGGAGCCAAACCCAGACCCTGTTGAGCGATTACCCGATGTCGAGGGACGACGTACAGTACTGGGGCGGTTGGTGGTTGTGGGAGTTCTTAAGCGACCTGTAGTGCGTAGTGTCTGACGATTTCGCACTGAGGCAGGAGGGGCTTTATAGCGAGATTGATAGCTGTTGACCGCTTGGCTGTAAGTGTTGCCATAACCGCCATAGCCCGATAGCGGCACCCCAGGCTGATAGACCGGAGGCACATAGTAGCGCGGTGTAAACAGCAGATTGCCGACTACTTGGCCTGCGAGTGCCCCCGCAAACGGAGTCCAGAAGCTCGACTGTTGACGCACAATTACGGTTTCTTGCCGCCCAGTTTGAGGGTCGGTTTGATTTTCGACAACATTGTGGACGTACTCAATTTTGAAGTCTTCGGGGATATGCAGCGAGGTTTGTCCGTTTTCAGACTTCACATAAGCTTTTTGACCGGAAGATACCTCAGCGTCAGTGAGGCGAGCCATCTGTAAATCGGCAGTTCTAAATACAGCGGGTACTCCAGGCGGTGTATTTAACAACACCAGACTATATTCACCGTTGGCATCATTATAGGTAGCTTGCTGCACCGGGTATTGACCGTTAGGCAAGGAGGCACGAGGCGCAGAAGATTGCACAGATGTATTTTGAGCTGAGTTGGAGGCAACTTCGCTATTTCCACAAGCGACTGTCGTTACACACAACGACACCGCCATGATGAAAAGAATGAATCGACGCAGCATAACTTCAATAGAGATAGGTAAATTTTCATGAAAACGGCAGAGCCAGGTTTGCCGTTGAGGGGCAAGACCAAGGCGCGATCGCTCACTGTTTGAGCCAAACTCAACTTAGAGCGGAATGAGTTCTGGAAAGTTCAACAAGAGTTGGTCAGACGTTAGCTCATCCCCCAACTGCGCCGGAGAAAAGTGAACTTGAATTGCCCGGAACTTTTCTTGATAGTGCAAGTTGATCAGTGCTTTTAAACCCGCTTTCATTGCTTCTATGCTAGCGAGATCGCTTTCTAACTCAGGTACTTCTCCTTCAAATGCGACCGTAATCATCACTACCAAGTTGCGGGTCACAGGTAATGACAATGGTTCATCGGCATCTGGGTGACTGAAGTCGGGTTCACTGAGGTAGCGCTGAGCTGAGTCAGTAAACAAGTCGGTGACATAATCACCTGCTTCACCTTCATTCCAAAGCACATCGCCTTCGTTAGCTGCCGATTGCCAGTAGGTATCAGCTTGCAGGAGGGTTTGACAGATTTCAACCAAGCTTTCGCCCATGACATGCAGGTCGCCATCTGAGTCAATAGCTTTTCGACCTGCTCGGTTAAGCACGCCTAAGATCGGAGCGACTTCTGCCCCTGCTAGATGCAACATCAGCCGACAGACGACAAACCGGGTTCGCCCTCCTAATTGATTCAAGCGATCGCGCCAAGAAGCCATGCCTCACCTCGCTACTGTCTAGGTAGGTTGATCTACTTAAAAAAGATCTCTTTTGCCTACTTTAGCGATTAATCGTGAACCGATGACACCCGATTTAGGAGGATTCGACTTTGAGGCTGGCGATCGCAACAGCACAGGTCTGCCGATCAAGCAGGATCGATGTAATAAAAACTCCGCAAGAAATCGATCACAACATTGATCGGAATTGACAGAGCCTTCGTTGCCTGACCCGGAGCCGCCAATCCAGAATTTCGCAAACTCGTCGGGTGCATAAACCGCTTGCCAAACAGGGGGTGGTAGTAAAGCGTGAGGGTGCGATCGCTAGAGTTGGTTAAAATCGTGTGGGTTGGCGCTCGAAAAAATCGCTGCTCTGCTTCTTGTTGCGACCAAAGATCGGCAGTTTTAATTGCAGCTAATTGTTGACGGATCTTTTCAATGGTTTGACTGAGTTGCTCTAAGCGCTCTAACTCTTTGACACTGAGTTCTTGCGTGCCCTGAGATTGCGCCATCTCTAACACGCTCACCAAATTGTCTCGGGTAATTGCTGCGTCTTGAAATGGCAAAATTGCGATAAAGGCGATCGCAAATAAAGCTTCGTCACTTTCTAGACTAAAGGTGAGGGTGGTGCGTCGTCGGCCCACTTCAATGCTGGGTGGCTGACTAATACTGGGTGTTTGTTGCTCAATGCGATCGTAAGCAGCACTCAAAGCGGCAGCCGTAGCGTAACTGAGCTGGGCATCCACGATGATTTGTACGGCTGGGGGTGTGGACTTAAAAAACTTCTTGTATTCTTCTGCCGCAAACCGATGAATTTGGCTGCGATCGCCCGTCGCGCTTAGATCAATCCACTCACAGGTCAAGCCATCTGTTTTGATGCCAAACCGCGATACTGCATGAACTTTGGCTCCGGTCAGCGTTGCCCCTGTCAAATCAGCCCCAACCCAATCGGCCTGCATTAAATTGACATTGTTTAAGTCGGCATAGACAAAACTGGTGTTTGTTAGATTACTGTTGCTGAGGTCGGCACGGCTGAGGTCGGCTCCACTCAACTTTGCCCCGCTTAAATCAGCACCTTGCAACCTCGCACCACTCAAATCGGCCCAGCGCAAATTGGCTCCACTTAAATCAGCGCCTGTAAGGTTGGCATGGCTGAGATTAGCTTGCCGCAGTTCTGCCCCGCTCAAGTTGGCTCCACTCAAGTCGGCTTTGCTAAAATCGGTGGTTTGCAAATTGGCTTGCTCCAAATTAGCAGCAGTCAGACTTGCCCCCCGAAAATCTGCGGCACTCAGATTGGCACGACCTAAATTGGCCTGCCTAAGTTTAGATTCGCGCAGATTAGCCTCACTTAAATTGGCCCGACTCAAGTTGACACCGCTTAAATCGGCTAGCACTAACTCAGCTCGCACCAAGGCCGCTTGAGTTAAATTTGCACCACTAAGATCAGCTCGAATTAAGTTAGCAACGTTGAGGTTGGCTCCACTTAAATTGGCTTTAGTCAGGTTAGCTCCACTGAGGCGAGCCACATTCAGCTTGGCGCGACTGAGATTGACTTCACTAAGGTTGGCACCGCTCAGATTTGATACACTCAAATTCGCCTGACTTAGGTTTGCTTGGCTGAGGTTGACGCCACTCAGGTTTGCTTCACGAAGGTCGAGCGCCACAAAGTCTCTAGTGCCAGCGCCATATCGTTTGAGGAGTTCCTCAGCATTCATGCAGGTGATCCTTTCAAAAATCTCGGTAGAGGTAGCTAGAGACATGAACAAGCAAAGTGTTGCTTGGCACTAGCCTGACTCGCTAGTTGAGTGGGCAACAACAGGAATATTGGCAGGATAACAGATGAATATTGGCATTGTTGGACTGGGCTTGATTGGTGGGTCGCTCGGCTTAGATTTGCGATCGCGGGGGTACCAAGTGTTAGGGGTAAGCCGTCAAGCGCAAACGTGCCAAAGGGCGATCGCACGCGGAGCTGTAGATGATGCCAGTATCGATTTGAATTTACTGTCTGCTGCTGATGTCGTGTTTATCTGCACACCGTTGGCTGCGATCGAAACCACGGTTATGCAATTAATTCCCCATTTAGCTGCGACCACGATCTTAACGGATGTCGGTTCGGTCAAAGCGGCAGTTGTAGAGGCGATCGCGCCCTTGTGGCCTAACTTTGTCGGGGGTCACCCGATGGCAGGCACAGCCGATAGCGGAATTGAAGCGGCTCAACACGATTTATTTGTTAACCGACCTTATGTCTTAACGCCTGGGGACAATACACCTCCAGCCGCTACCGCCACCGTTGAGCAAATCGTGCGCTCGCTGCAAGCTCAGGTCTATCACTGCAAACCCGAAGATCATGACCGTGCTGTAGCTTGGATATCTCACTTGCCCGTGATGGTGAGCAGTAGTTTGATTGCGGCTTGTCTCAGCGAAAGCGATCGCACGACCTTAGAACTTGCTCAATCCCTTGCCAGTTCTGGGTTCAAAGACACTAGCCGAGTTGGGGGTGGCAACCCAGAGTTGGGGGTGATGATGGCTCGTTACAATCAGCCTGCCTTGCTGCGATCGCTCTACGCCTACCGCGAACAACTTGATCAGGTAATTGCCGAGATTGAGCAAGCAGACTGGACAGGGTTGAACGACCGACTCCAGCAAACCCAACAAGCCCGCCCCAAATTTGTGAAACCAACCTAAATCAATTCCACAGGATGGTAGAGGTGGGTTTTGCCGTTCAATTAATGGCACAGTCGATCACGTATCTGCTAAACCCACCCTACAAAGGATTCACTAAACCCGCCCTTACCGACATCTTGGTTTTTCGCAAAATTCTGCAAGAATAAAGCAGCTTTGGGAAATCAGGAGCCGTCCGTCATGAGTTATCGCATGGATCGTCGTGCTTATGCCGAAACTTATGGGCCAACCGTGGGCGATCGCGTTCGCTTAGCAGATACAGAACTCATCATCGAAGTCGAGCGAGACTACACAACTTACGGCGATGAGGTCAAGTTCGGTGGCGGTAAGGTGATTCGCGATGGCATGGGGCAGTCTCCGATTTCTAATGCTGATGGTGCCGTAGATTTGGTGATTACCAACGCACTGATCCTCGACTGGTGGGGCATTGTCAAAGCCGATGTCGGCATCAAAGATGGGCGGATCGTCAAGATTGGCAAAGCAGGCAATCCCTACATTCAAGACCACGTCGATATCATCATCGGCCCTGGCACCGAAGCCCTTGCCGGAGAAGGCATGATTTTGACAGCAGGTGGAATTGACAGCCACATCCACTTTATTTGCCCACAACAAATTGAAACCGCGATCGCCTCTGGTGTAACCACAATGATTGGCGGTGGAACTGGCCCTGCAACTGGCACCAACGCCACCACCTGCACCCCTGGCCCCTGGAATATGTACCGGATGCTCCAGGCTGCTGATGCCTTCCCGGTCAATTTGGGGTTCTTGGGCAAAGGCAATAGCGCCCAGCCCGACAGCTTGCGCGAACAAATTGCAGCGGGGGCAATGGGTTTGAAGCTCCACGAAGACTGGGGCACGACCCCTGCCACGATCGATACTTGCTTGAGCGTCGCCGATGAATATGACGTGCAAGTGGCGATTCACACCGACACGCTCAACGAAGCCGGATTTGTGGAAGACACGATCGCCGCTTTCAAAAATCGGGTGATTCATACCTACCACACCGAAGGCGCAGGCGGGGGGCACGCTCCTGACATCATCAAAGTCTGTGGGGAAGCGAATGTATTGCCTTCTTCAACCAACCCAACGCGGCCCTATACGCTCAACACTTTAGACGAACACTTAGATATGCTGATGGTCTGTCACCACCTCGACCCCAGCATTCCTGAAGATGTCGCCTTTGCCGAATCGCGAATCCGCCGAGAAACGATCGCTGCTGAAGATATCCTGCACGATTTGGGTGCCTTTAGCATGATTTCTTCCGACTCTCAGGCAATGGGGCGCGTCGGGGAAGTGATTATCCGTACTTGGCAGACGGCCCACAAAATGAAGGTACAGCGCGGCGCTTTGGCGGGGGATAGCGATCGCCACGACAACCTCAGGGCTAAACGCTACATTGCCAAGTACACTATCAACCCCGCGATCGCCCACGGCATTGCTGCTCACGTCGGCTCTATTGAGGAGGGCAAGCTGGCAGATCTTTGTCTCTGGAAACCTGCCTTCTTTGGGGTCAAACCCGAAATTGTGATTAAGGGTGGGTTAATTGCCTGGGCGCAAATGGGCGATGCTAATGCCAGCATTCCAACCCCACAACCTGTCCACATGCGCCCGATGTTTGGCAGTTTTGGTGGAGCGATCGCGGCTACATCTCTTACCTTTGTCTCTCAGGCTGCGCTTACGAACGGCATTGCAGCCCAACTCGGCTTACAAAAATTGGCGGTTGCAGTCTCTGGCACTCGTACTCTGAGCAAGCGTGACCTCAAGCTTAATGATGCGCTCCCCCACATGGAAGTAGACCCTGAAACTTATGAAGTTCGTGCAGATGGCGAGTTACTCACTTGCGAACCCGCAACGGTTTTACCCATGGCACAACGGTATTTTTTGTTTTAGAAGCTGTTTGACTAAGCAACCAAAGCGATCGCCAAAGATCTGACCCAAGTTAGACGGCGCACGAGTTTTAAGTTCTGTTAGATATCGTAATCAGTCGTAAAATCGCTTGTTAGATAGAGATGAAACCTTCAAGGAGAGAGAAGAATTGCACGCCAATTCAAGCTGAAGTGTTAAAAATCTCTCTTGAGAAAGAGGCTTCTGGCAGGTGAAATGAGACAATTTAACTAATTTTTAATATGTACTACTATTAGCAATCCTAGTTCATGAAAACTTCGCCCTTTACACAAACTTCCAGAGTCGATCGGATTTTGGTTGTTGACGACTCTGTCGATAACTCATTCCTCATTCAAGCCATTCTAGAAGAAGAATCTTATAAAGTAGATGTTGCAGATAGTGGTGCGGCTGCGTTAGCCAAGGTTGATGAGTTTCCGCCCGATTTGATTTTGCTCGATGTGATGATGCCTGGAATGGATGGCTATGAAGTCACACGTCGAATTCGCAATAATGACAATCTGCCGTTTATCCCCATCTTGTTGATCACGGCTTATGATCAACCGAGTGTGGCACGCGGTTTAGATACCGGAGCTGATGATTTTATCCGCAAGCCAGTTGAGTTTGATGAGCTGTTAGCACGGGTGCGATCGCTGCTGCGCCTGAAGCACAGTGTAGATGAACGGGATGCCATTGCCCGCCAACGCGAAGATTTTGTCTCCCGCTTAGCCCACGACCTCCGTACCCCTCTCGTTGCAGCCGATCGCATGATGATGCTGTTTCAGCAGGGAGCCTTGGGTGAGTTGTCCCCGGGAATGCAAGAAGCGATCGCGACCATGGCTCGCAGCAACCAAAACCTCTTAGATATGGTGAACACCTTACTAGAGGTTTATCGCTATGAAGCAGGCCGCAAAAGCCTCAGTTTTTCACCCGTTAATTTATTAGAACTTGTGCAAGAGATCACCCAAGAGCTTTCTCCTCTTGCCATTGATAAAGACTTGGTAATAGACCTCAAGACTGCCGACCCAGACAAGCCTGACCATGCCTCTGCCTATGAGATCTCAGGCGATCGCCTCGAACTGCATCGCGTGTTCACCAACTTGATCGGTAACGCGATTAAGTTTACCGACAAAGGCAGCGTGACGATTAACCTGAGCTTGAGCGATCGGGCTGCTAGCCACACCCCAGCCTCTCGCGCCTTCTCCAACTGGTTGATTGTGGAGATTACAGACACAGGCATTGGGATTACCCCAGAAGATCAAGCCGTTTTATTTGAACGGTTTAGACAAGGGAAACATCGGCACTCAGGCAGCGGTTTAGGTCTGTATCTTTCGCGCTATATTGTTGAGTCGCACCACGGTATGATCGACCTAAAATCAGAGTTTGGCAAAGGCAGCAGTTTCATAGTCAGCCTGCCTGGAAAGAAACATTAGTGAATCGGCAATGAACGCAATGGGCGACAGCGTGCAACAACAGCGCACGTTTTTTCAGTCGGGTGAAACGCAGCCAGTCACTTTCCGCATTCAACAGTTAACGACACTCAAGCAAGTCATTCAGGCAGCAGAAGCTCAAATTCTAGAGGCGTTGGCTGCCGACCTCCGCAAACCTGCCTTTGAAGCAATGGGTGAGCTGTTAGGGGTCGTAGCCGAGATTAACTATGCCTTGAAGCATTTACGTCAGTGGGTCAAGCCGCAGCGCATCGCAACACCCCCTTTAGTCTGGCCTGCCACTGCCAAAATTCAAGCGCAACCTCTAGGCGTGGTGCTGATCATCGGGCCTTGGAATTACCCTTTGCAACTGACGCTGATTCCTTTAGTAGGGGCGATCGCAGCAGGGAACTGTGCCATTCTCAAGCCGTCAGAACTCGCGCCGCACACCTCGGAAGTGATTAGCAAGCTGATCAGTCAGCACTTTGACTCTCGCTACATTCAGGTCATTGAAGGCGGCATTGACACCAGCCGAGCCTTACTAGCCGAACCGTTTGATCACATCTTTTTTACAGGCAGTACGGCAGTTGGCAAGCAGGTGATGGTTGCAGCCGCTCAGCATCTCACCCCCGTCACGTTAGAACTAGGGGGCAAAAGCCCGTGTATTGTCGATGTTGATGTGCCACTAGAACTTGCTGCTCGTCGCATCGCCTGGGGCAAGTTTATAAATGCAGGCCAAACTTGCATTGCTCCTGACTACTTGCTGGTACATCGCCAAATCAAAGCCGACTTTCTGGTTGCTCTCCAAAAGGCAATTCACGACTTTTACGGCGAAAACCCAGCATCTAGCCCTGACTATAGCCGGATCATTTCTGCTAAACATTTCGATCGCTTAGTCAAGCTGCTAGAAACGAGCCAGATTGTTGCGGGTGGAGAAACCAATGCCAGCGATCGCTACATTGCCCCCACGATTGTCGATGCAGTGAGTTGGTCTGATCCGATCATGCAAGACGAGATCTTCGGCCCAATCTTGCCCGTCTTGGAATACGACCAGCTTGCAGAAGCGATCGCTGCCATCAACCAACGCCCTAAGCCCTTAGCTCTATACCTGTTTTCTAACGATCGCCAGCATCAAAACCAAGTCTTACAAGCTACCAGTTCTGGCGGGGTCTGCATCAATGACACCATCATGCATGTAGTCACTCCAGTCTTACCCTTTGGTGGGGTCGGTGCCAGTGGCATGGGACGCTACCACGGCAAAGCCAGCTTCGACACCTTTTCTCATTACAGAAGTGTCATGAGTCGGCCTTTTCAGTTAGAAAACCCACTCAGATATGCCCCTTATGGCAACAAGCTCAAGTGGCTCAAGCGCTTGATGGGCTAGGAAGTAACATTAGCTAGCGATCGCTATACCGCTCTACAGCCCAAGGTTCGCCGCGTCGGTGGTAGCCGTTTCGTTCCCAGAAGCCCAATTCTTCTTGCTCTAAAAACTCCAGACCGTTAATCCACTTAGCGCTTTTCCAGGCATAGAGGTGAGGCACAACTAAGCGTAAAGGCCCGCCATGATCGGCAGGGAGAGGTTCGCCAAACAGGGTGTGGGCAAAGAAGTTTTCTTCTCGCAGAAAGTCTTCCATCGCGATATTAGTGGTGTAGCCGCCATAGCAGTGCTCCATGATATGAGCAGCTTTGGGGTCTACTTCGATATGCTTCATAAAGTCCAATACTTTCACCCCAGTCCACTGCACATCCAGTTTTGACCAGGTGGTGACACAGTGGAAATCAGCCGTAAAGTCACTCTGGGGCATCGCCATAAAATCATCCCAGGTGAAGGTAATCTCCTGAGCGCAACCCCACACTCGAAACTGCCAAGTGGCTTGATCTACATGCGGTGTTTGACCGTAAGTCAAAACCGGGAAGCCGTTGGTCAAGTGCTGACCGGGAGGCACGCGATCGGCATATTCGGGGCCTGGTTTGTGAAAAAATTTCCCTGGCATAACAGAGTCCTGAAAGTTCAAGCACAAAGCATTGCCTTCAGGGTACCGCGTGAATTTAGGATCTGGCAGCTTTTTACCCAATAAAAAAGGGCAATTGCTTGCCCCTCAAACGCATTAATCTGCAATGTAGTTGCAGATTATGACTCCACATCTTCTTCTGCTTCTTCAGAAGGATAGACAAAACCTTTGGAGCGTCCGGTCAAAACTGATTTACCTAGAGAGAGCGCCCGCTGAGCCTGAAGCGCCGCCTTACGCTTCCAGGTTGCCCGACGCATATCTCGCTTAGACTTGGATGTTTTCTTCTTAGGAACTGCCATGACAGTCGGCTGCGATCGCGATTTTTACACAACCCTCCTATTCTAAAGCATTGCCTTCAAGATTCAACGCAAATTTTTGGGTGGTTGAAGCTAAACGGTCCAACTTAGCTCGCAAGGTCGGCAGCTCAAGGCTTTACCGAATTGTTGTAGAAGGCAAACGGTTAGACGGGACATTGTTGGTTGTGCCCGGTTGAGTCGTGGGTACAGTCGTTGTTTGCCCGCTTGGTGTCGTAATGGTCGGTGAGGGCTGGGTTGTACCCGCAGGGGTCGTTCCGGTGCCTGTCGCTGGAGTGTTGGTGGGCTGAGTGCCAGTACCCGTAGTTGGAGCGCTTGTGGGCTGGGTGCCAGTAGGGGTAGTACCAGCGGGCTGAGTCGGCGGAGTAATGGTTTGCCCGCCTGGGGTCGTCAAAGTTGGTTGAGATGGCGTTCCGGTTGTTCCAGTCCCGGCGGGTGTGGTTCCAGTTCCGGTTCCTGCTGGCGCTGTATCTGTCCCTGTCGTTCCGGTTCCGGTTGTTCCAGTCCCGGCGGGTGTTGCGGTGCCTGCTCCTGCGGGTGTGGTTCCAGTGCCTCCGGGTGTTGTCCCAGTTCCAGTGCCGCCATTGGTTGTCGTGGGGGCTGTCTGGCTGGGTACGCCAATGGCTGGTGGAATTTGAGTACTAGGAGGGGCGGGGGGAAGACTGCTAGGTTGTGACGGCACAAACGGGGCTGGAGGAGGTGCTACTTGATCATTGGCTTCGGCACCGAGGAGCCTTTGTAGATTGAGTAGAGCTTGGGAGCTGCGAAAATAGGTTGCCCAGCGCTGCGGATCGGGACGACCACGCCATTGATTGCGGCTGACATCTAAAGTCAAAACGGGCACTACAGACCCTTCACTTTGAGCTGAGACAATGACCGAGACTTGAGTTGCCAGAATATCGCGATCGAACCCTCGTTGGGCTGCTGCTCTGGCTGCTATTTCAGCTCGGCGTAATAGAGTCTCGTAACTTTCACCAGCACGACGATCGAGAGTGACGTCAACTCTAGCTGTGTAAGCTTGAGCCGCTGATGGAGCGATCGCAACTTGGGCCAGCCACACGCCGCCTGCCAACCCTACACAGGTCGCCAAACTCAATATTCTAGGCAGTAAGGTTGTTGAGAGATCAGAACCAGCAAGCTTACCCATTTTTGCACCTCGCTCCTTACACAAATAATTCAGCACCGTAACCCAGCCTCATCTATAAAAACTTACATAAATATGCCGCCACTAAACTTCTTCTAAAGAGTGATCTTCTAAAGCCTCAGACCCCTGCTATTCCGAGATTTAGCTCAGCAACTTGTGTCAACGATTGTGTCAGATTTTCAAGGTAATGACGACCCGAAAAATGCAGAACTTATCATGTATGTAGGTCACCGAGTCCAGGGCAGAAGCTTGCTGATATAGTGCTGCCTTTACGACCCGTCTGGTGGTCAAGAACTAGCGGTTTATGCTAATTTCTGGGCAAACTCTCTTTAGTAGGCAGAGTCTGGGGCATTAGGAATGGCAAATCATTGGGCGATCGCGATCGGGATCAATCAATATCAGTTCTTACAACCTCTAAGATATGCCCAGCAGGACGCTCAAGCTCTGCGTGATTTTTGGGTAGACGCGGCAGAGTTTGGTGCTAATCAATGTCTTTTATTGACCGATACCTCACCACCCCTTAGAGAGCGCTCTACGGAGCCAACTCGCTTTAACATTCAACTTTGGTGGAATGATCTGTGCGAACAGTTGCAGCCGGATGATCTGCTGTGGTGCTTCTTTAGCGGTTGTGGTGTTTGTCATGAAGGGCAAGATTATCTCATGCCTATAGACGGCAACCCTGATGACATTCCGGGCACTGCCATTTCGATGCGATCGCTCTTAGAGCAACTGGCACAGACCCAGGTAAAAAACGCCCTGGTGTTATTAGATATGAATCGTAGCCAGGGATTGCAAGCCGAAGAAGCGATTGGTGTCAACACGATTGATATTGCCAGCAAGCTCGGCATTCCGATGGTGTTGGCTTGTGAGCCGGGTGAGTTTTCTCATGAAGTTGCCAATCTGCATCATAGCTGCTTTACTGCCGCACTTTTAGAAGGGCTTCGCTGTGGCAAATGCGACACGTTAGGCGATCTAGACCGCTATTTACGCGATCGCTTACCAGAACTGACAGAGCACTATTGGCAACCTGCTCAACATGCGGT
>CBIHQL010000068.1:0-12185 GCA_966211855.1 uncultured bacterium | reverse complement strand
CGGTAAACCCTGGCCAACCCGGCAAACCCCCAAGTACCCCCACCCAAAAACCCCAAAAAAAAATAACAAAAGGGAGAACCCAAACCCCCCAACGCAAACAAAGCCCCCAACAACAAACCCACCCCCCCCTGAAACCGCTGCAACCGCGCCCCGCGGAGCACACGACTGGGGCAAATAACTTATCGGCTTTGCAAACGGCACGAGATCAAGCACAACAAGCTTTGAATTCCAGCCGAGAAGCCGCGAGTGCGATCGCCTCCGCCTCAGAAGCGTGGGTGCAGCAGCAAACCAGCCTCCACCAGCAAGTTGATAGCCTGCTGCAAACATTAGAACCGCAACGCACCGAACAGGCTCGACTGCGAGAACGGACTACGCAACTAGAGCGGCAACTGCAAGAACAAACGCAATTGCTCGAAACAGTAGTGCAAGAGATTGGCGAAAAAGAAGCGATCGCCACCCAACAAGCCGAAGCCCGCGATCGCGCTGCTCAGCAAGTACAGGAATTAGCTCAAGCAGTCGCAACTGCCGAGCAAAATCTTCAAGTTCAAAAGGAAACTGAAACTCGACTACTGCAAGAGCAACGGGAAAAGCAGCGCCGCCTCGATAAGTTAGAAGCTCAAGCTCAAGCCGCGCAAGAATCGCAAGGTACACGAGCGACGCAGTTGATTTTACAAACTGGGTTGCCAGGGGTTTGTGGTCTAGTGGCACAGCTCGGTCGGGTAGACCCGCAATACCAACTCGCGCTAGAAACTGCCGCCGGGGCACGGTTGGGGCAACTGGTTGTAGAAGATGATGCTGTTGCCGCCGCTGGGATTGAACTGCTGAAGCAAAAACGTGCGGGTCGAGCCACTTTCTTGCCGTTGAACAAAATTCAAGCACCCCGAATTGCCAATGCACCTTGGGAGCGTTTGGGGCCAGGGTTCGTTGACTATGCAGTGAACCTCATCGAGTGCGATCCGCGATATCTCGATGTGTTTGCCTACGTGTTTGGCTACACGGTGGTGTTTGAGACGCTGCAACAGGCCCGTCGCCACCTCGGTCAGCATCGAATCGTAACGCTTGATGGCGAACTGCTGGAAATCAGTGGCGCGATGACTGGGGGCAGTAGCGACAGCCGCTATACCTTGCACTTTGGGAAAGCGGAATCCGCCGAGTCGGCTGAGATTGTGGGCTTGAAACAACGCCTGCAAGAAATTGATCGCATTCTCGATCGCTGCGTCAATGAAATCGGTCGGGTGGGTGTAGCCGCCAAACAGCGATCGCAAGAACTCATCGAAGCCCGCCAAACTCACCGCGAACACCAACTGCAAGCTGAGCAACTACAAAAAGAACTCAAAGCATTAACCGCCCAGCGATCGCAACTCGAAACCCAACTGCAACAAAATACTCAAGAGTTAACCACGGCTCAAGCGCGCTTGCAGAGTTTGGATAGTGAAATCCCAGCGCAAGAGGCACAACTGCAACAGTGGCGGCAAGCTTTGGCTGAGCTAGAGCAGTCGCAAACTCATAGCGAGTGGCAACAAATCCAAACCACCATTCGCGCCCAAGAAGCCCAACTCAACGAGCGAGAGCTAACTCTGCGAACTGCAGAGCAACGCTTAAAAGATTTAGAAAATCAGCGGCAACGGTTGCAAGAAAAGATTCAGCAAGGTCAAACGCGCTTGCAAGAATATCGAACGCAGCAAACTGCTCAAGTCAATCAACAGGCAGCATTACGGGAACAGCAAACCGCATTGCAACAGCAGATTGCCCAAACCCAAGCCGAGTTGACTGCATTAGAGCAAAAACTTGGCGTGTCGAAGCAAACTCGCGATCGCATGGAGCGGCAATTGCGCGATCGCCAAACGGCTCAGCAACAACTCGAATGGCAACGGCAAAAACAGCAAGAAACTCTGCAAGCCCAACGCCAGCAGTTAACTGAGCTGCAACAACAACTCGCTGAGCGGCAAGAAGAATTACCTGATCCATTGCCAGAGATTCCTGAAAACTTGGGGCTAGAGCAGTTACAGCAAGAGTTGCGATCGCTGCAAAAACGGATTCAGGCGATGGAACCCGTCAACATGCTGGCGCTGGAAGAATACGATCGCACCCAAGCCCGCCTCGAAGAGTTAACCCAAAAGCTGACCATTCTCGAAGAAGAGCGCACCGAACTCCTCTTGCGAATCGAAAACTTTACGACACTGCGGCAACGGGCGTTTAGAGAAGCCTTTGATGCTGTTAACGCCAACTTTCAAAACATCTTCGCTCAACTCTCGGATGGCGACGGTCATTTGCAACTCGATGATCCGCAAGATCCATTTAATAGTGGCTTGAATTTGGTGGCGCATCCTAAAGGTAAACCGGTGCAACGGCTCGCCTCCATGTCGGGGGGAGAAAAGTCACTAACTGCCCTCAGTTTTATCTTTTCGCTGCAACGCTACCGCCCCTCACCGTTCTATGCGTTTGACGAAGTTGACATGTTCTTAGATGGGGCAAATGTAGAACGATTAGCTAGAATGATCAGACAACAGGCACAACAAGCTCAGTTTATTGTCGTAAGTTTGCGCCGTCCGATGATTGAGTCTGCCGAGCGCACGATTGGAGTCACCCAAGCGCGGGGTGCTTACACTCAAGTCTTAGGCATTAAACTCCAGCCTCAAAGTGCCTCAGTATGATTTATTGATATTTATACTTACTAGCTAGAATTCGCGATCAGGACTCGGACATAATGACATCTGACAAAATCTGGCTACGTTCCGATCTCCTCGGCACCCAAATAATCACCCGCGACACCGGGAAACGGTTGGGCGTCGTTAGCCAACTCTGGGTAGACGTCGATCGCCGCGAAGTGGTGGCGCTCGGTCTCCGCGAAAACTTGCTGTCTGGGGTGCTGGGTAACATGCCGCAGTTTATGAGCCTGAGCAGCATTCGCCAGATTGGAGATGTCGCCTTAGTTGAAGACGACTTAGTTATTGAAGACATTAATGTTGATGGCTACAGCACTCTAATTAACAGCGAAGTGATTACCGAAACGGGTGAGCTGTTGGGTAAAGTGCGGGGTTTTCGCTTCAATGTCGAAGACGGCACCGTTTACTCGCTGATTATTGCCTCGCTTGGTTTGCCGCTGATTCCTGACCAAGTGATCAGTACCTACGAGCTGCCGATTGAAGAAATTGTCAGCAGTGGCCCCGATCGCTTGATTGTGTTTGAAGGGGCAGAAGAGCGCGTTAGCCAACTCACGGTCGGTTTGCTAGAGCGAATCGGCATTGGGGGTGCGCCTTGGGAGCGTGACGAAGAAGAGGACTACATCCTGCCCACGGCTCCGGCAGAAAATCAACTCGGCAGCGGAGTTCGCATTCCTACCGCACAACCCCTCCGCACCCCGCAACCTGCTGTGGAAGAAGCCTGGGACGAAGATGATTGGGCACAACAACCTGCTCCCAAGCAACTGCGCCAGCAACAGCAGCCCGAACCCTACTATTACGACGATGCAGAAGACGATAACTGGAGTGAAGCTTCCGCTCGCGATCGCTATGCTGACAGCTACGAGGAAGAAGAATTTGAAGATGCTTGGGCAGATGATTCTTACAAGCCCCAAAAGCTGAATTTGCCTGAGAAAACTAAAGCACCAGAATACGAAGAAGAAGGTTTCTAAGGGCTAACCTACTTGGGCATTACTCAGTTTCTTGAAGAACTGAGAGTTAAGGAAGCTGGCGATCGCTGGCTTCTTTTTGTGTGCGCCGCTTTTGAAACACACTGGTCATCGGGATTCCGGTCGCTAGCAGTGCGAGCAGCCCTAAACCGTTCAAAAAGGGGTAAATGCGTTCTAAGTGAAAGGCTTCACCGCTATGCAGTCTGATCAACGCTTCACCGATTGAGCCTTGGCCTAGCCACTCATCAAACAGGGTATAGCCCATGCCCGTAAAGACTGTCAGTAATAAAGGCAAGGCCAAAATCAAGGCAACTTTGCGATGATATTGCCGCAACAGCCGATTAAAACGGTTCATTTAAATTAATCTCAGTTTGGAAATTGCTAATTTGTACTGTAGCCAAGTCAAATGGCGAATTGTCGGCAATTGCGTGACAGTTTTGTCATAGTTCTGACTTGAGCCAGATGAACGCTTGACTAGAGCGATCGATCCGTGATTTTCGTGCCAGAACTCTGGTTTATCGGAGCGAGGAATGCCAAAATGATCCATACGCTTTTTTAACTTGAGACAGATCATGACCATGCACCCTAAGCTCCAAAGCGCGTTCGAGCAAGGCCGCGCCCTCAAAATCATTAGTGGTTTGAACAACTTTGATGCCGAAAACGTCAAAGCCGTGGTCAAAGCTGCCGAACTCGGTGGTGCGACATTTGTAGACATTGCGGCTGATGCTGAGTTGGTGCGTCAAGTGCGGCAAATCACCAGCCTGCCCATCTGCGTTTCTGCTGTTGAACCCGAAAAATTTGTCGCAGCGGTAGAAGCGGGTGCTGACCTAATCGAAATCGGCAACTTCGATAGTTTCTACGCTCAAGGTCGCCGCTTTGAAGCTGAAGAAGTGTTGGCGCTGACTCAAGCAACTCGCGCTTTGCTGCCCCACGTCACCCTGTCTGTGACCGTCCCCCACATTTTGGAACTCGACCAGCAAGTGCAATTGGCTGAAGAATTGGTCAAAGCTGGCGCAGATATCATTCAAACCGAAGGCGGCACCAGCAGCGCTCCCGCTCACCCCGGCACCCTCGGTCTAATCGAGAAAGCAGCCCCCACTCTAGCCGCAGCGTCCGAAATCTCTCGTGCGGTTAACGTGCCTGTGCTCTGCGCGTCTGGTTTGTCCAGCGTCACGGCTCCGATGGCGATCGCGGCAGGTGCAGCAGGTATCGGTGTTGGCTCTGCGGTCAATCAACTCAACAGCGAAGTGGCAATGATTGCAGTTGTGCGTAGCTTAGTCGAAGCTCTGGCAACCGTGAGCCGCGCTGAAGTCACTGCCTAGGTAATCTATTGGTTTACGTGTAGTAGACCTCTCCCCAAACCCCTCTCCTGCGAGGCGAGGGGCTTTTTGATTTCTCCTTCTCCCCTTCCCTAGTAGGGAAGGGGCTGGGGGTTAGGTCACTTAGCCTTAGCTTCTAGAGCTTCCAACCGACTCTTCAGCTCTTGGTTTTCTTTCTTGAGCTGATCGACCTCTTCACGGAGTTGCTTCACCGCTTTATCGGAGCCAGCGTGTTTCTGGACTCGCTGCACGGCTTCTTCGGCAATTCGGCGGACTCGACCGTCGGGTGTTTGATCTGCCAAAGCTTGCAAGATTGGGATCGCTTTAGGCGTTTCCATTTGACCCAACGATATGGAAACTGCAACTTGCGTCAAGAAGAAGGTTTCGCGAGACAACTCACTGAGGCGATCGAGAATCCGCTCTAGATTGACGTTGGTTTGACCCGACGAAATTGCACCCAAAGAGCGAATCGCAGCCAGACGCAACGCTTGAGGCACACCCGGCGCAGTGTATTCCAAAATCAGGTTGAGAGCGGCTTCCGAGGTTTTCATTTGACTCAACCCCGCGATCGCCCCCGAACGCACGACTTCGTTCCAGCCTGCCCGATCTTCTAATACCATCTTCAGCAACTTCAAAGCTTTCTCGTCGCTGGGCTTTTCGGAGAGGTTCGAGGCGGCAATGCTCCCGATCGCTCGTACCGCAGCCGCTTCAACGTAATAGCTCGGATCGCCTTTTTCAACTAGGGGCTTGAGGGCTTTGTAGCTCTCTTGGGTTTTGATGTCTGACAAGGCTTCTACGACCGCCCGACGGACTCTGGCATCGGTGTCTTTTAAGCCTGCAATTAACCCATCAAACGCTTGATCGAGCTTGACTTCAGCGAGCTGTTTGGCGACTTCCACTCGTACCCCCCAGAAGCGATCGCGTTTGAGGGCATCAGACAGCGCTTGCACCACTTCTAGACCACCTTTCTTCGCCAACGCCTCAGCCGCACAGATCCGAGAGAGGGGATCGGGGTCGTATTGCAACTGTGCTTTGAGTTCGGCGATCGGGTACTCAAGGCTGACCGTTTTGAGGAAGTGGTTACCTGCGTCAAAGCTGATGAATTGGGGCTTTTCGCTGAGCGGGAAGTAGAAGGTTTGCTCACGCTCATGCACCCGCACCGTAAAGGTTTGGAATCGCGGACTAGTTGGAGCTTCGTGTTTCTGTTTCTTCCCGTTGGCTGGCTGATCAACATAACCGAAGGCGATCGGCAGCTTGAGGTCAAATAGATCGTTGCGGTTGCCGTTGTCTTTGGCTTGGGTTTGCGTAACGGTGATTTTGGCGAGGTTGCTGTCACTATCCCAGGAGTAGCTGACTTTGTAATCGGGGTGACCACCTCGGAACACATACTGGTCAAACAAGAACAGCAAATTGCGTCCGGTTGCTTTCTCAATCGCTCTTAGTAAATCAACCGTTTCAACCGTTTTGTGAGCGTTGTCATTCACAAAGGTGGCGATCGCTTTCCAGAACAAGTCTTCGCCCAACTCGGCCCGAATCATGTGATAGACGCAGGCTCCCTTCTCGTAAAGGTGGCGATCGTAGAGTTCGATGGCTTCGCGATAAACGTGGGTGACGATTGGGCGACGGTAGCGAGTGCTATCTTCAGCTAGGTAGTTGCGGGCTTCGTTGAGGCGATAGTAAGCCGCGTCTTCGGCACCGTACTCTTGTTCGCTCCACATCACTTCGGAGTAAGAGGCCATGCCCTCTTTCAGCCACGCGTGTGACCAATGCTTGATCACCACCAAATCACCAAACCACTGGTGAGCGAGTTCGTGGCAGACTAGGCTTTCGGTGGTGCGGTTATCGAGGGTGGCGCGCTCATCCAATAAGCAGCGATCGGTCAGCAGCGTGGTGGAGGTGTTTTCCATCCCGCCAAAAATGAAGTCATCGACGCAAACTTGGGCGTACTTGGGGAAGGGGTAAGGATAGCCGTATTTCTCGCTAAGAAACTCGATCATCTGGGGCGTTTTGCCCATGCTGCGGCGAGCATCCTCTTCTCGGCCTTTATCGACATAGTAGGTGACGGGTTTACCCTGCCATTCGTCGCGAATCTCGGCAAAGTCACCCACTGCCAAGGTCATTAGATAAGTGGGGTGAACTTGCTCCTGCGACCAGTGATAAATTTTTTCTTTGCCTTCTTCACTGACGCTGAGCAAGGTGCCGTTAGAAATCGCAGTCAACTGCTTGGGGATGCGAACCCGAATTTCGGAGGTGGCGAGCTGACCAGGGTAGTCAAAACAAGGAAACCAAAACCGTGAGTCTTCATCTTCGCCTTGAGTCCAAACTTGCACAGGTTTGTTGGGGTAGTGCTTGTCGGGTTGAATGAAGTAGAGACCTCGCTGCGGTTTCTCGACGCTGTAGGCGATCGCTAATTTGATGCGTTCGTTAGCAACGGTTGGTTCTTTCAGGCGAATGTGGAGTTGCTCGCCATCGGTTTCAAAGGCTTGCTCAGTTTCGCCAATTTTGACCGACTGAATGTTGAGATTTACTGCATCTAAGGTCAGGCGATCGAGACCCGTCCGTACGGGGTTGAGGCGGATGGTGCAGGTGCCTTGATAGCTTTGGTTGGGGATATCTAAGGCTAAGTCTAAGAAGATGTGCTCGACTTGCCCCGGTCGATCGGGGTTGTAGTGAGGTCGTGCACCCGGTAACTCAAAAGACTTGTGACCGTTATTGTCAGAATCGAAATAGGAAGATTGCAACATTGTGGAATGCGACTCTGTAGGACTCAAGAAGACGGTAGAAAACTGGCAAAAATTGAGCAAGCCATTATTTCCCTTCCAGAGTAACGCGGAATCGGTATGAGATGGCTACTGCTTCACGGAATGTCAGAATGTGCCTACGAATCGGGGAGTAAGAGTTTGCGATAATTGAACATGTCAATACGAAAGCTGTTTTTAAACTTCCTTCTATGACTGCGATCGCTACTAAGACTGAACCTCGGCTCGCCTCTCGGTTGGTGAATGGCCTGCTCGCAATTAAACCGTTGGCGAATCTGGCGAAGAACCGGGCACGCAACATGATGATTAAACGGGCTGAATCTCTGGGTGTTTATTGGACAAAAGAGGTGCAGGCATTGCGATCGCGAGGTGGTGCGGCTGAGTTCTCGCCTGACTGGGAAGCCGAGTTAGCAGCATTGCAAAATCCGGCAGTCAAATATCCCGACTATTACCTGACCTCGTTCCACGCCTACGAAGAAGGCAACATGGGGTGGGAACCCGCAACTGAGGTAGAAGTGGCAGCTTACGCTGTTCATGCCCGCATTTGGCCAGAAGCAGGGGCACAAGGCGACGCAAAACTCCGCCAAAGCTATCATGATGTGTTGAAACAACAGATTTTAGCCGAACCGAAGGATATCCTCGACTTGGGCTGTAGTGTAGGGATGAGCACGTTTGCCCTCCAAGACACCTACCCGGATGCCAATCTGACTGGGTTGGAGTTGTCTCCTTACTTTTTGGCGATCGCGCGATACAAAGCTCAGGAACAATATCCGCAAATTCAATGGGTTCATGCGACAGCCGAAAAAACAGGTTTATCCGATGGCTCTTTTGATTTGGTATCCGCTTGCTTGGTGTTTCACGAATTGCCCCAAAGCGCAGCGGTAGAGATCTTCCGAGAAGCGCGACGGTTGCTGCGTCCCAACGGTCATTTCACAATTATGGATATGAACCCACAGTCAGAGGTGTTTGCCAAAATGCCGCCTTACATTCTGACGTTGCTCAAGAGTACCGAACCGTACCTTGATCAGTACTTTAGTTTGGATGTCAACCAAGCCTTAGTAGATGCCGGGTTCCATCCACCCACCATTGTGCAAAACAGTCCCCGTCACCGCACGATCATCGCTCAGGCTCTCTAATTGGCGATACTCTTTTGGGCAATTCTTCCACCGCTCTTAGCATTGGCCTATTACCGTCATCGATTAAGAGCATCTATCTCCCTCCGGCCTCTGCTGGTGGGTTTTTTGTTGGGTGGATTAGCGGGACTAGTTGCCTTAGGGTTGCAATGGATTGTGGAATGGGTTGGTAACTTCTTCCCGCTCTGGCGCATAGGTACGCGATCGCTCGTGGGTGCAGCAGTGCGACAACTGATCGCGATCGGCCCAATTGAAGAAGGTGCTAAGTTCGGTGCTGTCCTGTTGTTACTCGGTTTTCGCCCCTTACAGCCGTTTCAAAATGTATATACCACGCTTGTCAATTCCGCAAGCCCCCTAAATCCTCCAATACTGGGGGACTTTAATGCTTGTAACTCTTATTCCCCCCAATTTTGGGGGGCTAGGGGGGCAACTCTCCTCTACACCACCGCGATCGCCTGTGGCTTCACCGCCGAAGAGAACCTAATCTACTTTTGGAACGATACGGCTCCTATCTTCGATCGCACATTTGGTGTTGCAGTTCATACCTGGTTTTCGGCACCGTGGGGATATGCGTTAGGATATGTGCTGAGCTATCCTTCTCAATCTGTATTTTCCGGTATTAACAGCAACTGGCGAAGTCTCCTTTTAGCTCTCCTGAGTGCGATCGCTTATCACGCTCTTGTTAATATCCTGGCGATCGCAGGAGGCTATGATCCACCTGTGCAATGGCTCAATTACAGCCTCTTTCCCTTTTTTCTGTGGATGGCGTGGCGCACAGAAAATTTTGTAAAGCGATCGCGAGGTAAATCTCCTTTAGTAGTGATTTCTGGCTCTACACGCACCGAACGCAATTGGCAGCGTGGTTTAGTCTTATTTATGGTGATGATAGGTGGTAATGCGATCTATAGCTGGTTTCTCTTAGGCCGCACTGTTAGCGCTCTCAGCCTTTTACAACTTCTAGAAACTCCAGCACTGCAATACTTCTTCCTCAGTCGCTTTACTCTTAGTACAATTCCTGCTGCGATCGCCTGGAGTATATACCGTTATCTGAGAAAGAGAAGCGATCGCTCCCAAATCTCATAATGTCTTGCTCCCCTTCCCTACTAGGGAAGGGGCTGGGGGTTAGGTCTATTGCGCTAATGCAGCTTCGCGTTGTTGACCTGTAGCTTGATTGAAGTCTGCGTCGTTACAGAAGACTTCACAGGAGTTGTTGGGGCTTTCGACCAGTTTGACTTTGTAGAGTTGAGCGCCAATCTCACAAATCGGTTGTTGCAGCAGATCGCGGATATGAACAGCGATATTTTCTGCGGTAGGGACAACATCTGCGAAGTAAGGAATATCTTTGTTGAGGAACGTGTGGTCAAACGGTTCTACCACATAATCATCCACCGCTTTTTGGAAGGCGACCAAATCAGCAATCATCCCAGTCCGGGGATCCATCTCGCCCTTAATTGTCACTTCGAGATGATAGTTATGACCATGACCATTCACACGAGCGCACTTGCCGTAGATTTCGCTGTTTTGCTCTAAGGTGAGGTGCGGCAATGCCAGACGGTGAGCGGCGCTGAAGTGAGTGCTGATTGTGAGGTAAGCTTCCATTCCGTTTCCTTTATAGTCGGCCCAGAGTTCAGGATGTTCAAACAGTTGAATATTGGTGATTGGCAGGTGAGGTGCTAACCGATGCCAAATGGTACGAGCAATGTTTTCGGTCGTGGGCAAGGTTTGTTGAAATTCTGGCCACACATCGTTGAGAAACGAGAAATCGAGATGACTCGTGACTTCTCGCTTAATGACATGCTTCACATCTGACAAGTTGAGCACCATGCCATATTCATCAAGTTCGCCCGCCATCGAAACGTAGACGACATAGTTGTGTCCGTGTCCCGGTGCACGGGCGCAAAGGCCAAACTGTTCGGAGTTTTCCGCGTTGCTGAGTTCTGGCAACCAATATCGATGGCTGGCCGAAAACGCAGCACGGCGATTAATAATGCATTTCATGGGCACGTGGGAGGGAGGTGGGATGTTAAGTTCCGTAAACCAGACTGTCTCCAGAATAAACTAATTTTCTTAAGGATTTCGGATAATGAACCCCGAGTTAGGTGGTTGATTTACTGATACTGTTCGACCCATCTAATTTAAATAACTAGGGCAAGCACAACTAGGAATGCTCGTGATAAGGCTAACTCGGCTCGCCGCATAACCTGAAGAAGAGTGTATGAGCTTGAATCAAATCTGAATGCACCAACTAAATGATTTGCGATCGCAACAAATTCTGCATTTCTTGAGAATCCGACTACTATTGGTTTCCCTCCTTGAGGTATGCCTTGGCCCATGCATAGCGCTTTGAATCTTTGTTGATGAGGTACTCGGCAGCTTCCCGCCGCTTATCTTTATCTTTTGTCATTCTGATCACTTTTTCGATTTCGTTATCAGGCTCGTTGCCTCCCCGCTCTGCTGCTAGTTCAAACCAATTATCACCACCAGCATATTCACGTCGGTCATAGCAGATAGCTCCCATTAAGGTATAGGGTTCGTGGCTATCCCGTTGGCATTCCATTGCTTTCTCAGCACAGTTTTCTGCTTCAGCTAATTGTTCAAATGCTTTTGTAGCATCGCTTTCCGCTTCAGCCAAGTGTGCAAGATCTCGAAACGCTCCACCTCTGGTTACCCATAAGGCTGATTTCAGGTCGGGTTCCCGCACCTTATTCCAGTTCACTCGATCTGTGACTCTCAGAGCTTCTTTTGGTTCATCTGCTTTACGCCAGTTGCTACTTGCATTAGGTAAGTTCCATTTACTTCCAGTTCGTTTGTATTCTTCCTCATAAAACTTAGCTTCTAACTTGTAGTGAGCGATCGCTATTTTTCCATGACGCGAAAGGCGCTCTTCTTCAATTAGCTGAATGACCTGTTTTGGATCAAGTCGCTCCTCACGCTCAAGCTTGAGCATAATTTCGTAGAATGGATTGACCTCTAATGAACCAACAATCTGATATTTGTTTTTTAGAAATTTAAAGTGAATCTGTTGAGCAATTTTTGCAGTATCAGAAAGATCATTGTCTATTAGCCATTTAATATCATTCTCGGAGATTTTAGTTTCTGGATTGTTCGAAATTAGCTTCCGGTCGTTTAAGAAATTTGGCGTTTTGGTTTGGTTCAATTCAAGCTTGCCAAGAAGCTTAAATAATGGATCAGTGGGATCTAAACTTTGGTATTGGCTTGCTTTATACTTTTGCTTTAACTCCGCAAAAGATCTTCTCTGCTTGCGTGCACGATCAACTTCGAGTAGCTTGATTAAGCCTTGTTTCCTTAAGAATGTGACCTCATTATGGTCTAGTTCTTGTTT
>CBIHQL010000067.1:0-12354 GCA_966211855.1 uncultured bacterium | reverse complement strand
GTTGCAGAGAAGTTGTTACAGCTTCCATAGATTGATTGCCATCAATTGAGACCAACTGATTGCGATCGCGATAGAAGCTAATTAATGGTGCTGTCTGGTGATGGTAAACAGAAAGACGATGACGAATTACTTCCTCAGTATCATCTTTCCGCAGACGCTTTAAGAGGCGCTCCACCAAAACCTCATCAGGCACTTCCAAGCTAATGACTCGGTCGTAGGTTTGTCCAACCTTGACCAGCAACTCATCTAAAAAAGCAGCCTGAGCAACATTTCGAGGAAAGCCATCTAGTATCCAACCAGGCGCAGCATCTTCCTGAGTCAGTCTTGCTTGAATCATGTCTAAGATTAGCTGGTCAGGTACCAACTCCCCTTGATCCATATAGGACTGAGCCTTCAAACCCAAGTCAGTTTTATCAGCTACATTTTGACGTAAGATATCACCCGTCGAAATGTGGGGGATCTGAAGAAAACTCGCTAAAACTTGAGCTTGTGTTCCTTTACCTGCTCCTGGCGGACCCAGAAAAATCAATCGCGTCACTATTGTTTCACCATTCCTTCATAGCGTTGGGAAATGACATAAGTTTGGATCTGTTTAGCTGTGTCAATAGCCACACCAACCAGAATCAGTAGCGAGGTAGCTCCTAAACCTCTAAAGGTTGGAACCCGAGTTGCACTCTCAACTGCAGTCGGAATAGTCGCCACCAAACCTAAGAAGATAGCTCCCAAAAAGGTCAATCTATTCAAAACCCGCTCTACATACTCACTAGTAGCTCGACCAGGACGAATACCTGGAATACTAGCGCCCATTTTCTTCAGGTTCTGTGCCATATCCACTGGGTTGACAACCAACGAGGCATAGAAATAGCTAAAGAAAACGATTAGCACTAGATAAAGGACAACATGCAACCAAGAAGTAGGGCTGAGATAGGTACTGATAAACTGACTAAAAGCTTGATTCTTAATAACTTGGGTCAGGAAAGCCGGCAGCGTTAGAACAGCAGATGCAAAAATGATTGGCATCACACCGCCCTGGTTAAGACGCAGAGGTAAGTAGCTACTTTTCTCAAGATAGGTTCGGCGACCTACTTGACGACGAGCCGAAATGATGGGGATTCTGCGAGTGCCTTCTTGAACAAAGACAATACCGACGATCATTGCCAAGAAGACAAGGAGGAGGATGATCACACCACCCACGAGGTTGCGATCGCCACTCTGCGCCAGCTCAATCGTCTGACCTAGAGAAACAGGCAACCCAGAGACAATGTTTAAGAAAATCAGCAACGAAGCACCGTTACCAATTCCTCGCTCTGTGATGACTTCACCAGCCCACATCACGAACATGGAACCAGCCGTCAGAGCTAAGACCGTCTGCACCACAAAAAACGGTCCCCAGTTTTCTGCAAAGGGACGAATTAAACCAATCGTGATCCCAGTACTCTGAATAATTGCCCAACCTAGCGCGACATAGCGAGTGATTTGGGAAATTTTCCGGCGACCTGCTTCTCCTTCATTTTTCTGCAAATCCTCCAAAGCGGGAATTGCCGCTGTTAGCAACTGCAGAATAATAGAAGCATTGATATAAGGTAAGATACCGAGCGCAAAAATACCTAAGGCTTTAAGGCCCCCCCCGGCAAACAAATCTAGAAAGCCGAGAGCTTGGTTACTTTGTATATTTTGAGCAAAAGCAACTCGATCAATTCCTGGTACAGGAATAAAAATACCAAGGCGCACAATGATCAACATACCAACAGTAAGAAGCAGCCGGCTTCTTAAGCCAGCCGCTTGAGCCATCTGCGCAAAGGTTTCTTGAGCACTTGGGGTTTTATCTCGGCTAACAACCATGAAAGGCTCCCTCTACATAGCTAATGCAATGGTGCGATACAATCATCTGAGACTGCCAATGCACTCATGCTAAACCCTATTCAGCCCCTAGTGTCTCACAGCTACCACCAGCTGCCTCGATTTTGGATTTGGCTGATGCTGTGAAAGACGCAGCTTGAACCCTTAGGGCAACATTCAGTTCGCCGTCACCTAACACTTTCAGAGGGCCGTCATCAGTTGTTAATAGCCCAGCTTCCAATAAAGAAGCTAAACTTACTTCAGTATTTGCTGCCAGAGATGCTAGCTTACCTACATTAATCGTCGTGTATTGTTGGCGATTAATTAAGGGAAAATGCTTTAACTTGGGAAGGCGGCGATACAAAGGCATTTGTCCACCTTCAAAACCAGGCCGAGTACTCCGACCGGATCTTGACTTTTGACCTCTCATTCCAAAGCCACCACTCGCACCTTGTCCGGCAGAAATTCCTCTACCGATTCGGCGACGGCGCTTTATAGAACCTTTTTGAGGCCGAGCATCTGCTAATCTCATAGTTCTAAACCAGCCACTAAGTTTACAAACGCACGTATGGCGCGTGTTTTAAAAACCTAAAACCGTTAATTGCTCACGACCTAGGCGTAGAGGTTTTCGATTGGAATTCCGCGTTCTTCAGCAACTTCAGAGAAAGTCCGAAGTGTGGATAGAGCGTTAACCGCAGCTCTAGCATTGCTCAGAGGGTTGCCGGAACCCAATTGCTTTGCCAAGATGTTGCGAACACCTGCTAATTCCAAAACGGTTCGTACAGCACCACCCGCGATTACACCTGTACCCGGTGCAGCAGGCCGCATCATTACTTTTGCACCACCACCATCACCAGTGGTAGGGTGAGGAATTGAATTTGCTTTAGTAAGAGGTACATCAATTAGATGCTTCTTACCATCTGCAACTCCTTTCTTAACGGCTCCAATGACGTCACTGGCTTTACCAACACCGACGCCTACTTGACCGCGTTCATTACCGATCACAACAATTGCCCGAAAGCTAAGCTTTTTACCACCTTTAACCACTTTGGTAACTCGGCGGATTTGGACAACTCGCTCTTGCCAGTCAGTTTCTTTTTCGCGACTGCGGTTGCTTTTACGACGATTCGCCATGTTTTTGTCCTGAAGTCTTGATAACCTTGCGCTATCTAAATTGCGAGTTTACGGACTGAGACAGTTCTTCAGTCGAAGAAACCGCTGCTAGTATTGGTTTCAAGCTTTAGAAGTCAAGCCCGCCTTCACGAGCAGCATCTGCCAAAGCCTTAACGCGACCGTGGTACAGATTTCCACCCCGGTCAAACACCACTTGCTTAATGCCCTTTTCAATGGAGCGTTGAGCAATCAGCCTACCAATCTCTGCAGAGGCTTCGCAGGTAGAGCTAGAAGCGAGCTTTTCTTTCAGATCTGGTTCCAAACTCGAAGCAGCAGCGATCGTGTGATGATTACTATCATCGATCAGCTGAGCATAAATATGCTGATTGGAGCGAAATATAGCCAACCGAGGACGCTCGGAGGTACCGACGACCGTTTTGCGAATGCGGCGGTGTCTACGACGCGTTAATTCTTTACGATTGAGTTTCATACTTTACTTCTTCCCTGCCTTGCCAGCCTTACGTCTGACGAACTCACCTGCATAGCGAATTCCTTTGCCCTTATAGGGTTCGGGAGGTCGTACTGCTCGAATACGGGCTGCAATATTGCCAACGATTTCTTTGTCAATACCACTAACAATCACATTCGTGTTGTTTTCTACTGCCAGTTGAATACCTTCGGGGGGTTCAATTTGAACTGGATTGCTGTAGCCTACGTTCAAGATCAGATTACGTCCTTGAACTTGAGCCCGGTATCCAACCCCTTGGATTTCTAGACGACGCTGAAACCCTTGAGAAACCCCCTCAACCATATTGGCAACGAGAGTACGGCACAACCCATGACGCTGGCGAGCAGCACGAGATTCATCTCGTCGTGCAACCGTTAAGGCTTCTCCATCCTGCTCAACAACAACCTCACCTGGCAAAACTCTGGCTAGTTCGCCTTTAGGCCCTTTGACTGCGACGTGCTGACCTTCAACCGTTACGGTTACCTTAGGGGGAATGCTAATGGGACGCTTACCAATGCGAGACATGACTGATTACTCCTGATTAATCTAGACGTTACAGATGTCGTAAACACTGAACGCCTCTGCAAGATATGTCTGGAAAACTGGGTTACCAAACGTAGCAAAGCACTTCGCCACCAACGCCAGTACGACGTGCTTCGCGATCGGTCATGATGCCACTGGAAGTGGAAATGATGGCAATACCTATTCCGCCCAGCACTCGTGGTAATTCTTTACGATTGGAGTAAACACGCAGACCTGGCTTACTAACCCGCTTTAAGCCAGTAATAATGGGTCGACGGTTCTTTCCTTTGTATTTTAGGGAAATTACAAGATGTCGCTGAACCCCTTCTCCAACTTCTTCGAAATCGTTGATGAAACCTTCATTCTTGAGGACCTTGGCAATATTTTGGGTCAGTCTTGTTGCCGGAACCTCAGTTGTTTGATGCCGCGCTAGAGTCGCATTTCGGATGCGAGTTAGCATGTCTGCAATTGTATCGTTAGCCGCCATAGTTCCCTCTTTACGAAACCGTCTGCCTTAGTTACTCGCGAAAGGGCATACCCATCTCTTTCAGCAAAGCGCGGCCCTCTTCGTCAGTGCTGGCAGTTGTAGTAATGGCAATATCCATGCCTCGAATTTGATCGATGCTGTCATAACTAATTTCTGGGAAAATCAGTTGCTCTCTTACACCCAGAGTATAGTTACCACGACCATCGAAGCTCTTAGGGCTCACGCCGCGAAAATCGCGAATCCGGGGTAGTGCCAGATTAATTAATCGATCCAGGAAGGCATACATCCGATCACCGCGTAGGGTAACCATGACACCTACGGGCATTCCCTGGCGAATTTTGAAGCCCGCGATCGCTTTTTTAGCTCTTGTTACTACAGGTTTTTGTCCTGTAATCACCGCAATCTCAGTCAAAGAAGCTTCTAATGCTTTTGCATTTTGAGAGGCCTCTCCCAAACCACGGTTAACCGTGACTTTGACTAATTTGGGGACTTGATGGATGTTCTCGTAGCTGAACTGATCCAACAACTTAGGGACTACTTTGTCCTGATAGAAGGTTTTGAGTCGCTCTGCCATAGTTTTGTCTTTACCAGCCCTGGGCTTGGTCAGGGGAATAAGCGTGATTAATGGGATGCCAATTAGACTTAGTCAATGATCTCTCCAGTCTTCTTCAGCATTCGAACCTTACGGCCATTGCTGTCAAAGGTGTAGCAAATTCGGCTTGCCACTTTTTCCTTGGTAGAGTAAATCATGACGTTGGAGCTATGAATAGGAGCTTCAACAGTCACAATCTGGCCTGATTCACCTTCTTGCTTAGGTTTCACATGCTTGGTTTTGATGTTTACGCCTTGGACGACAACTTGGCTGGAGCTGGGAATTGCTTGTAGAATTTCGCCAACTTTACCTTTGTCTTTACCAGCGATCACTTGAACCGTGTCACCTTTCTTAACGTGCATTTTGTAACGCACGGGCTGCTTACTTGATTTGCCTGCCATTACAACACCTCCGGCGCCAGAGAAACGATTTTAGTGAAATTTTTGTCACGTAGTTCGCGAGCAACGGGGCCGAAAACGCGGGTTCCTCTGGGGTTGCCGTCTTGGTTGATAATGACCGCAGCATTATCGTCAAAGCGGATGCTCATACCACTTTCGCGACGTAAGCCCTTTTTAGTCCGAACAATCACTGCTCGAACCACGTCAGACTTTTTAACAGCCATGTTGGGAATTGCATCTTTGACGACGGCAATGATGACATCGCCTACTCCGCCGTAGCGACGGTTACCACCTAAGACACGGATACACATCAATTTACGTGCACCGCTGTTATCAGCAACATTAAGGTAAGACTCTTGCTGGATCACGTCTGGTCTCCCTGTTTCTAGACTTGTGAATCACTGCTGAGAATGTCGCTGACAACCCAGCGCTTGGTGCGGCTTAGGGGTCGAGTTTCTTGAATCCGAACGCGATCGCCTACATGACACTGATTTTCTTCGTCATGGGCTTTATAGCGCTTCGTTTGAACCACGATCTTCCCATATTTAGGGTGGGGCGCTCTATTTTCAACAGCAACCACCACCGTTTTGTCCATTTTGTCGCTTACGACAACACCAACTCTCTCTTTAACTGCCATATTCGCCTACTCCTGCTCTGCTCCTGACTGGGCGGTGCGAGATGCAGCTAGCTGGCGTTCCCGCTCAACGGTCATTAATTGAGCCAGCTGATGCCTAGCATGCTTAAACTGATGGGGCTTATCCAATTGGCGAGTTGCTTTTTGCATCCGCAATTCAAACAATTGGCGCTTTACCGCCAGGATTTTCTCACTTAGTTCTTGGTCACTGAGGTTTTTGACCTCATCAATCTTGGGAAGAGACATTATCTACGACTCCTCAGCTGCCACTTCTGCTTCACGGACAATTACCTTTGTTTTGATTGGCAACTTGTAAGAAGCCAGGCGCATCGCTTCCCGTGCCGTTGCTTCAGGAACACCAGCAATCTCAAACAAGATACGACCAGGCTTGACTACAGCCACCCAAAACTCAGGGTTACCTTTACCAGAACCCATACGAGTTTCTGCAGGGCGCATGGTTACTGGCTTATCTGGGAAAACCCGGATCCAAATTTTGCCACCCCGACGGATGTAGCGGGTCATTGCACGACGGCAAGCTTCAATTTGGCGGGATGTAATCCAAGCAGGCTCCAAAGCTTGCAGGGCATAATCACCAAAACTAAGAGTGCTTCCTTTCGTTGCTACGCCGCGCATTCGACCGCGCTGTTGCTTTCTGAATTTAGTTCTTCTTGGACTTAACATGATTTGACACCAATCAGTAAGCGATCAATTAGAGTTGACCTCTAGAAATCAATTAGATTTCAGCAAATCAACCTTCATTGGAGCGGTCTTCAAACTGCTGACGACGACGCTGCTGTTGACGACGACGAGGCTGAGCAGCGGCTGCAGGAGAGGGTTCTTCTTGTCCAGGAATAATTTCACCTTTGAAGACCCAAACTTTGATGCCGAGCACTCCATAAATCGTTTGGGCTGTGCAGTAGGCGTAGTCAATATCTGCTCTCAGGGTATGCAGAGGCACTCTACCTTCACGAGTCCACTCAGGACGAGCGATTTCAGCACCATTGAGGCGACCACTGACTTGAATCTTGATTCCTTCAATACCAGCTCGCTGTGCCCGTTGAATCGCTTGGCGCACAACTCGGCGGAAGGAAACCCGACGCTCCAATTGCTGAGCAATATATTCGCCGATCAGAGCAGCATCTGCATCAACTCGAGCAACTTCGACTACGTTGATGCGGATTTGGCGATCGGTGCTGCCCAACTCAGCTTGCAAACCAGCACGAAGAGATTCAATACCAGTACCGCCACGACCTACAACAACGCCAGGACGAGCGGTGCGGATTTCTAGATCAATTTGATCAGCTTTGCGTTCAACCCGCACTTCCGAAATGCCAGCGTTGTTGAGGTTCTTTCTCACGAACTGGCGAATTTTGAAGTCTTCTTGCAGAAGTTCTGGGTATCTGGCGGGTTCAGCAAACCAGCGAGATCGGTGCTCTTGGGTCGTACCCAGACGAAAACCAACTGGATGAATTTTTTGTCCCACGAATCTGTCCTCGATAAAAGCAGTAAGGGGTTAGCTGAGATTTAAGGGGATAGAAGCACCAACGAGGGCTTACTCTATGCGTCCCCTTGAGGTGCAACAGCAACAGTGATGTGACAAGTCGGCTTGCGGATTTGGTAAGCACGACCTTGAGCACGAGGTCTGAACCGCTTCAAAGAGGCACCTTGGTCAGCATAAGCCTTGCTAATCACGAGCGTAGCTGGATCTAAACCAGCGTTGTGTTCAGCATTCGCAACAGCAGAACGCAAGACTTTCAGAATCGGCTCACAAGCACGATAGGGCATGAACTCAAGAATAATGAGCGCCTCGCGGTAGGAGCGGCCCCGAATTTGATCGAGAACTCGCCGCACCTTGTGGGGGGACATGCGGATGTAGCGCGCGATCGCTTTTACTTCAGTAGTCTCAACAGCCATAAATTTACCTTTCTATCCCTCTGGCTATCAGCTTGCAACATGAGCTTGCTTAGCCTGCAATCCCTAACACGCAGCTGATGCTGGCGGCTAAACCCTCACACTTTTTTACCGGCGTGCCTTCTTGTCACTCTTAGAATGACCACGGAAGGTACGAGTTGGAGCAAATTCTCCCAATTTGTGGCCCACCATCTGCTCTGTTAAATAAACAGGCACATGCTGACGACCATTGTGTACTGCCACTGTATGACCAATCATCAGAGGCAAAATCGTGGAAGCACGGGACCAAGTTTTAATAACTTGCTTTTCGCCCTTTGCATTCAGGACTTCAATCTTTTTCAGCAAATGATCGGCAACAAAAGGGCCTTTCTTTAAGGAACGAGACATGGCTCAGTCAACCTATGGGGAACTACAATCTTTGACTCGGAGTCGAAATTAAAGTGGATTCAATTGACGAGTCAGGTTTAGGACTCGCGACCACCACGGCCCCGCTTAGAAGACTTACGGCGGCGACGAACGATCAGAGCATCACTCAACTTCTTCTTCTTACGAGTCTTATAACCGAGAGCAGGCTTACCCCAAGGTGTAACAGGACCACTTCTACCAATTGGTGCCCTTCCTTCACCACCACCGTGTGGGTGATCGACGGGGTTCATTACACTGCCTCGAACTTCGGGTCTGCGACCAATATGGCGCGTACGGCCTGCTTTACCTAGCGTCAAGTTTCTAGCTTCTGTGTTGCCAACTTGACCAATCGTCGCATAGCACTCACGACGGATCAGACGCATTTCGCCAGAAGGTAATCTGAGCGTTACAAAAGCGCCTTCTTTAGCAACAACTTGAGCACTAGCACCTGCAGCCCGCACAATTTGACCACCTCGACCAGGAGTCAGTTCTACGTTGTGAACACTGGTACCTAAAGGAATATTTCCGAGAGGTAGCGCGTTGCCAATTTCAATAGGAGATTCAGGCCCAGCTACGATAGTCGTTCCTACGCCCAAGCCAACTGGGTGCAAGATGTAGCGCTTTTCTCCATCAAGGTAATGAAGCAGCGCAATCCGAGCATTGCGGTTGGGATCGTATTCAATAGAAGCAACTTTAGCAGGAACATTGCGCTTATCCCGCCGGAAATCAACGATACGGTAAAGGCGCTTGTGACCACCACCCCGATGACGGCAGGTAATCACACCACGGTTATTACGCCCCTTAGGACGGTGAACCGATACTGTCAGGGACTTTTCAGGCTCACTGCGGGTGATCTCAGCAAAGTCTGCGACACTGCGCTGACGCGTACCAGGGGTATATGGCCGATAACTACGGATGCCCATAACTCAAACTCTTGGGTGGACTGGTAAACCATCAAGAAACTCTAGTTGCAGGGGCATAAGGTGCGCCCCCACACACGGCAAATTCTTGACCTTAGACTTCAGGGAACAAGGTGATCGAGTCACCTGCCGCCAAGGTTACGACTGCTCGCTTATATTGAGGCCGATGACCTACAAATTTGCCGACTCGGCGCTGCTTGCGGGGAGGTAATTGAGTATTAACACCCACCACTTTTACCTCAAATAGCTCTTCGATCGCAGCTCTGATTTGCGGCTTAGTTGCTTGAGGTGCAACTTCAAAGGTGTATTTGTTTTCTTCGAGCAGTCGTGTCGCTTTTTCCGTCACTAAAGGACGGCGAATTAAATCTGCAAGAGAGCGGGGATTCACCTCAGTCACCGTAAACCTCCTGAATTTTGGCGAGGGCAGACGCCGTGGTCACAATTTGATCCGCAGCTAATAAATCAAATACGTTAAGGTTCGTAGCAGAAATGAGTCTGAGGTTAGCAATGTTGCGTGCCGACAGATAGATGGTTTCTGCTTGTTCAGGCAAGATCAAGAGGATTTTTGCTGCTGGATCGACACCCCAGCGAGTCATTGCCGCAACGAGTTCCTTAGTCTTGGGCCGAGGAAGTTGCTCTGCAAAGTCTTGAACAACAACGAGGTCTTGAACACGACTTTGAAAAGCGGTTCTCAGAGCCAATCGCCGCTCTTTACGGTTCATTTTGACGGAGTAATCTCTGGGCTTAGGGCCAAAGATGACACCACCGCCACGCCATAGCGGAGAACGATTGGAACCAGCACGAGCCCGTCCTGTTCCTTTTTGCCGCCAAGGCTTGCGACCGCCACCGCTGACTTCAGCACGCGTTTTGGTGCTTGCGGTTCCTTGGCGAGAGTTCGCCATTTGCCGAACCAATGCCCGATGGACAACATGAGAGGCGGTTTCTTCTTTAGCTACCCGCAAATCTAGGGAAGCTTCACCGACCTCTTGTCCTTGCCAATCTCGAACTACACAGTTAACCATATATCTCTTCTACCCCTGTCCTGTAGCCTGTTATCCGCAACGTTTGCTAGAAAAGACATGCAGGCAAGAGCCCACTCGCCTTTTTACTTGGAACGACCTACTTGCTTAGCAGGCACGATATTCAGCAACGCACCCGGCTTTCCAGGAACTGCTCCTTTAATTAGCAGTAAGTTGCGGTCAGCATCTACACGAACTACTGTCAATTTGCGAATTGTGACTTGACTACCGCCTAGGCGTCCTGCCATGCGCTTGCCAGGATAGACCCGACCTGGTGTTGTACCAGCGCCAGTGGAACCGGGCAGACGGTGGTTTTTAGAACCGTGAGCCATAGGACCGCGAGCGAAGTTGTGGCGCTTTTGATAGCCAGCGAAGCCTCGACCAATGCTGGTGCCAATGACATCTACGACTTGTCCAGCGCTGAACAAGTCAGCATTAATTTTTTGGCCGAGTTCAAAGTTACCTGCATCATCCAGACGATACTCATGCAGATGGCGTACAGGTGAGGTATTTGATTTAGCGAGGTGGCCTAGCTCAGGTTTGTTGAGAGCTTTTTGACTGACTTCGCCATACCCAACCTGAATAGCAGAGTAGCCATCTGTTGATGCTGTTTTAATCTGCGTAACTGTACATGGACCTGCCTCAATGACGGTCACAGGAATTGCTTTTCCTGTTTCGTCAAATACTTGAGTCATGCCAAGTTTGGTGCCGAGAATACCGACAGACACAGCAACTGGTCTCCCTTTTATACACACTACAAAGGAGTTGGAGCCAAAAATTTAGTCCATAACTCCGATGAACCTTGTCAGAGACCAGCCAAGGATAGACTCTGAATAAACAGAATCAGAAACCCTTGGAAGTCCTGCAATTCTTATGAGGCTAGCTTTTTCCGAACCCTGCCAAACTCTAGGTGAGGTTTGACGCTGCCTGTTTTTCGCCGGGACTTAAACGAGGCCGTTCAGTATCCTTTGGGCAAAAGCCAGGTTAGGTTGGCAGCCAATGTCTAACGATTCAGCCCCAACAACCTGAGTCCTGACGTCGATTCTCCATTAACTGACTCTGGAATCACTCTCTCAACGGGTTAAGGGTTAAGCAGAGGGGAAGACCCTAAAGGTTCATCCAAAATTCCAGGGAGAATTTGTTAGCCCGATTTTTGGCGACAATTAAACAGTTTAGACAATCTATTTGAACTTGTCTAGTCAATTCCGAAAAATATTTTAACGAACTGCGACAGATTGTTGCGATCGCCCACCCAAAGTCCACTAAGCCTTAATCTACGGTTTGTCGGTCAAGATACGATGGTTTAATATCAAGTTCTGCTAAAATCTGTCCAATCTCTATAAGAAGATGCCCACTTTTGCTACTGCTGATGGCATATGAACTCACCGACTGATGCACTGGTAACGCCAAGCTTAAAACCACGGCTTTCGGCAACGAAGTTATCGGTTCCACAACCAAACCACGCTGACTCCGAGGAAGCAACGTTTTATTATTTTGCTTATGGTTCTTGTATGTGCCCAGTGGATTTGAAGCGATCGCTAGGGGAGCATACCCACCCATTTGTCATTGGGCCTGCGACTTTACCAGGATATCGATTGGGATTTTATAACCGCTCTTTGTTGCGGAACTGTGGCGTGCTTGACGTTCTCAAAGACCCGACGGCTGCGGTTGAGGGAGTACTGTACCGCCTACCCTGTCGCTTGAGCGATCGCCTAGATCTTCGAGAAGAGGGCTATCGACATGAGTTTGTGCGTGTCAATCACCAAGGGCAAGCGTATACGGGTGTGCGCACTTATGTAGCGATCAATAAGTTGCTCCAAGAACTGGCACCAAATGATTGGTACTTTAATGTCGTGCTGCGTGGAGCGTTAACCTGTGGCTTACCAGAACTGTACTGCTGGCAGTTGTTTGACCATATGCACCGACTGCAACAGCAGCATCAACAAATTCAAATCCTCCAGTCAGTTTCTTGAGAGATTGTTTGCTAGGGTTTACCGAAGCGATCG
>CBIHQL010000066.1:0-12391 GCA_966211855.1 uncultured bacterium | reverse complement strand
AGGGAGCTTCTGCAATAATGACGCCTGTAGGTAACTGACGCAAAACAGCTTCAAAGCGGCTGCGCTCCATCTCTAGTTGTTCTAGAAGTTGCTTCCGTTCGGCTTCAGCTCGTTTACGCTCGGTGATCTCCCGCGAGTTGATAATAATGCCTCGCATGTGTGGGTCTGCAATCAAATTGTTAGCCACTGTTTCTAGGTAGACCCAAGAGCCATTTGCATGTTTAATTCGCATCTCTAGAGGAGTGGCGATCCCGGCATTTTCTAGAGTGCTGGCAAAGGCGGCTTGTAGGTGGGTTAATTCTTCAGGATGGGTATAACTAAAGACATTCTGCCCGACTATCACAGCAGGAGGATAACCCAAAATCCGCTCAATCGAAGGGCTAGCGTAGCGGATCGTGCCATCGGTTTCCAACATTGTGATGATGTCAGATGAGTGCTGTACCAATGACCGAAAGCGGGCTTCATTTTCTCGGAGCTTTTGGCTGGCTTCTGCCGCTTGCGCTTCGGCTTGTGACAACCGCATGGCATTCCACAAGCTCCGGGCCAAAGTTTCGGGTGCCAGCTTTGCTTTAGAAAGATAATCTGATGCTCCTGCCCGAATCAGTTGAACCGCTGTTTGCTCATCACCTTGGTCAGCCAAAATAATCAGAGCGGCTTTGATCCCTTGTTGGCGGGCTGTCTGAATGATCGTTAGTCCGTCACCATCTGGAAGGCGGTAGTCTAAAAAGATACAATCAAAAAGATTTTGCTGAACTAGAGCGATCGCGCGTTGGCAATTATCAACTTCTGAGAGATCCATCACAATACCGGCGGCCTTCAATGCCCGACGCACGGTCATCCGGTCAACCTCATCATCATCGACGATTAAGATTTTGAGTCTCTCTTCCATAAATCTAGCGAGCGGTGATCGTCAGGGTAATGAGCTAGGCGGTAGAGTTGGTTCTCCTTAGGGCTGCGATCGCCATGGCATCTCCCCAAGGGCGGAGTATTGATGCAAAATAGATATCATCTCCATAACATTGGCAAATATAATTGCCAAAAAATTTAGCCCGCTATATTTGTCTACCTTATCTCACAGAAGCTGCAAAGTTAATTTAGGTCAATAACTACTTTAGGAGGATCTATTATCGAGATAGAACCGATCCTTACTACTATCGATAGATAGATTCTAATAACGCCTGACGGATAAGCTGGTTCTAGATACTTTTAGCTGAATTACTTCCACCCTAATACAGTAAAAAATTGAAAATTGACTATGAACGACATTCAAGTTGCCTTAATTGAAGATCATGATTTAACGCGGGTGGGCCTCCGAACAGCTTTACAGCAGCGGGGCGGAGTGCAGGTGATTGGCGAGGCTGCCAATGGTATTGAAGGTCTTAAATTACTAGAAAATACTAAGCCAGACGTTGCTATCGTTGATATCGGCCTTCCTGACATTGATGGCATTGAGTTGACCCGGCGCTTTAAGCAGGCGATCGCTGAGCTTGAGGTCGAAGAAGGCCCACCGACCAAGGTGATGATCTTGACCATGAATGATAACGAGGATGCAGTGTTGGCTGCGTTTGCGGCAGGTGCTGACTCGTATTGCATGAAAGATGTCAATGTCGATCGTCTGCTAGAAGCGTTGCGAGTCACCAACGAGGGCAATAGCTGGATTGATCCTGCGATCGCTCGTGTCGTTTTGCAACAAACCCGCCAACCTGCCTTAAAAACAGATGGCTCAATGCTTCCTGATCTGCACACCGTCTCGATTAATGCCGCAGACGATGAATATAGCCAGATGATTGAAGCTTACCCCTTGACCGAGCGGGAGCTAGAAGTCTTAGAGCTGATTGTTGCAGGTTGCAGCAACGCCGCGATCGCAGAAAAGCTCTACATCACAGTCGGTACAGTAAAAACCCACGTTCGCAATATTCTCAATAAACTCTGCGCCGATGACCGCACCCAAGCCGCCGTTCGAGCTTTGCGTTCTGGTTTAGTGGGCTAACTTGTCGAGCTGGTTTTAATTGCTCTCCAGCACCTTGAGGTTGAGCAAAATTTGTAGCGTACGGTAGGTGAGATTTGTTTTCACCTCCGTTTTTTGTGTGACGGTTCAGCGTGACGGTTAAGAGCGATCGCCAACTGACCGACTGTTATGCTTGGTGCAATTCAGGGTACTTTTGATCTGATGCGATCTGTGGCTCAGTCTACCTCAATCGAATTTCTTAGGGCTTCGATGGTTTTTGATTTTCAAGCCACAACCGCTCAAATCTACCTGTTAACTGGAGTATTGCATGAGCCAGGGAAATGGGGGCAGACTCAGATTGATGGTGGTTGACGACGAACCCGATAACCTTGACTTGTTATATCGGACTTTTCGCCGTGATTTTGAAGTCTTCAAAGCCAACAGTGGACTCAACGCCCTAAAAACCCTCGATCAAGAAGGAGAAATGGCGATCATCATCTCTGACCAGCGAATGCCAGGGATGAACGGAACCGAGTTTCTCAGTAAGACGGTCGATCGCTTTCCAGATACGATTCGGATTGTTCTCACTGGCTACACAGATGTCGAAGACTTAGTAGAAGCCATCAATACGGGCAAGGTGTTTAAATACATCACCAAGCCGTGGATGCCGGACGAATTAAAAAGTGTCGTTCACCAGGCAGCCGAAACTTACCGAGTCTTGAAGCAAAGAACTTACGAGCTGCGGCGGGCCTTGCGGCGTGAATCGTTGTTTAATGCCATGACCACCGCGATTCGCGAGTCGCTCGACTACCACAACATGCTGCAAACGATTGTAGAAACCATTGGGAGTGGGTTTGAGGCAGCTCGGTGCGTTTTGCGTCCGGTCGAGAGCGATCGCTTGACAGCAGAGTGTTTTTCTTACGCAGCCGCGTCTGAGACGGTGACTGAGGGTGAATTAGACCAGGGTGCGATCGCTTCTACACCCAGCACGGCTTTAGAACTCGATCCTGCTGTCGAAAAAGTTTTAGACACTCGGCAAACCTATCTCACCAGCCCCACTGCTGAGGCCAATTTAGCAAGCTTAGTCGTGCCACTGAGCTACCAACAAGACTTGCTGGCAGTCTTAGCGCTCTATCGATCCAACCAAACCTCGCCTTGGCACCCCGAAGATGTGCAGTTGATTGAAGGGGTTGCTGAACAAGCCGCTCTAGCCATCTCACAAGCCAAGCTCTACCAACGCATTCAAGAGCAAACGCAGCAGATGCGGGCTGAGTTAGAAGTAGCGCGGCAAATTCAAACCAATCTCTTACGCCAGAGTTGGCCTGAGATTGATGGTGTCAAAATTCAAGCTTGTTGCTACCCAGCCCGAGAAGTGGGCGGTGACTTCTTTGAGGTCTACGTGCATCCCCAAGGCGACATTTGGTTGACTGTGGGTGATGTGTCGGGTAAAGGGGTGCCTGCTGCCTTATTTATGGCGAGTGCGATCTCGGTGCTGCGGCGAGAGCTATCTCAAGAGGTGCCCCCCGAACCTAATGTGGTGATGCAAAACCTCAATAGCAGCCTTTCGGAAGATTTAGTTAGTAATAACTGCTTTATTACGATGGTGTTGGCTCGTTATAACCCTGCAGCTCGCCAGCTGGTATATGCAAATGCGGGCCATATTTATCCGTTAGTGTGGTCTCATCAAGCAGTGGTTAGCGCAACTTCATTGGAGGAAATTCCGGAAGAGCCAATTTATCTCAAAGTCCGTGGCGTTCCTTTAGGAATTTTGCCGATTTGGAAAGCTATGGCGGGTAGTATTGCCCTCAATGTTGGCGATATCTTTCTGCTTACCAGTGATGGAATTACCGAGGCTACGATTAACCATGAGGAAACTGGCAAGGGTGGCGTTTTAAGTTCTAGCTCCATGCTGCAACAAACAGGTCTGTGGCAACTATTAACTCAAGAGCGGCATCCTTTAAATCTCGACCAATTGTTGGAGAAAATCCGGGTTCATAACCCCATTCAAGAAGACGACCAAACGATCCTTTCACTGGAGGTTCTGTAGTCCATGAGAACTGAGCTTCATGTCCCTAGCGATCTCAAATTTTTAACAATCGTTGAAAACTGGTGGTTAGGCTCTTTAGAAGTCGAACTAGGTCATCATGTGGACTGGCCTCGGCAATCTAACCGCTTGCGCCTCGTCTTGGTTGAAGCCTATTCCAACGTGGTGCGCCACGCCCATCGAGGCCAGCCAAATTTGCCAGTGTTGATTCGCCTAGAGCTGAAAGATCGGGATATTGCCCTAGAAATTTGGGATCATGGTACAGGTTTTGATCTGTCTACTTACCTGCCTCCCTCACCTGAAGACAAGCAAGAAAACGGCTATGGTTGGCTAATCTTAAACCGTTTGATGGATCGCGTGGAATATCAGCTTCGAGTCAACGGTCGAAACTGCCTAAAACTAGAGGCGAGTTTGCCAGAAGAAGCCAATCCAGTCAGTACAAAGTGAGTTAAAAATGACGATGATTCAATTGTCTAAAGAGCTTGACTGACGCATTCAAAAGCCCACTTTGAAACTTGAATTTAACCACGTAAATTTAATAATTCTTGGGGAGAAGCTAAGAGTTTGATCGTCGCGTCAGTAATTTGTTGCTGAGCGTTTAAGACAAACAACCAGGAGACATTGACACCAAACCAGGCCGTTTGCACTTTACCCGAGACTTGAACTTGGGTGTGCTCATCTGCGATCGCTTCGCTGATGCCTTGCCGAGGTAGCAGTTGCATCCCTGTTGCTTCGGCGTGCAGATAAGTTGCGATCGCTTCTGGCCCGACAATGCCTGACTCGAAGGGTGGGTGAAGTACTCCATCTTCAGCAAATAGAGCGGCGGTTGCTACGTAGTCACCTGCATTCAGCGTTTCAAAGTAGCGAAGAATCGTTGTAATTGTGATCCCATCAATTGTGAGCTGCTCGGATTGCACAGCAGAAGATTCTGGCGTTGCTACGTCGGAGTTAGGAGGATTCATAGGCTGGGTTAAAGCGATCGCGACTGTTAAATAAAAACACCTTAAAGTCAAAGCCCAAGTTCCACCGTGCTCCCAGAGAGAGATTTTGCGGTTGTTTCAGGATAATCGTAGGAGAGGTTAGACGAATGTGATGGTAAGGGCAGGTTTAACATGGGGTTCAGAGGATATTTGAAAAGTCGCTACCACTACCCGAACCGCCCCCCTAGCCCCCCAACCTTGGGGGGAACTGAGCAGAAAGTAGGTTCGGAAGTCCCCCAAAATTGGGGGATTGAGGGGGCGATGCAGAATCTATTGACACTTTTTAAACACCCTCTTAACGACTAGGTATTAACTGAACAGCAAAGCTCTTACAAGTGTCTGGTGTTGTCACAATTTGAATAGACGACTCAATCCAAAAACGATGACTGCTGTGACTGACTTGACCCGCGATCGCATTCAACAACAGGCGCTGGCTTTGGGCTGGCATAAATTTGGGATTGCTGCCATTAATCCCGATCGCGATCGCGCTGAGATACAGCAGTTGCAGGCATGGTTTGCCAAAGGTTATCAAGCAGATATGGCTTGGATGCAAAACCCCAAGCGTCAAGACATCCGCGAGATTATGCCAGAGGTGCGATCGGTAATTTGTGTGGCGCTCAACTACTACACCCCACAACAGCGACCTCAAGGCCAAGAGTATGCCAAAATTTCTCGCTACGGTTGGGGGCGTGACTATCACCGGATTTTGCACAAAAGACTCAAAGCCTTAGCCCTCTGGCTACAAGCGCAAGGAGAAGGCATTCAAGCCCGCTACTATGCTGATACTGGCCCCGTGCAAGACAAAGTCTGGGCACAACGAGCTGGACTGGGCTGGATTGCCAAGAACAGCAATTTAATTACGCGCGAGTATGGCTCTTGGGTGTTTCTCGGCGAAATCTTGACCAATTTAGTTTTTGAACCCGATCGCCCTCATACTCAACATTGCGGCACTTGCACTCGTTGCCTAGAAGCTTGCCCGACAGGTGCGATCGCTGAGCCGTTTGTAGTGGATGCCAACCGCTGCATTGCCTACCACACCATTGAGAACCGCGCTGAAACGTTGCCAGAAGCGATCGCCAGCAAGATGGGCGGCTGGGTAGCAGGTTGCGATATTTGCCAAGATGTCTGCCCCTGGAATCAACGGTTTGCCCAAGAAACCGATGTCACTGATTTTCAACCTTACCCCTGGAATATTGCACCGAAACTAACTGAATTGGCTGAGATTACAGATGAGGAGTGCGATCGCCGCTTTCCTGCCTCTGCGCTACGTCGGATCAAACCTGCCATGTTACGTCGCAACGCCCGCGCAAATTTGACCTAACCCCCAGCCCCTTCCCTTCAAGGGAATGGGGAAAAGAGAGACGAAAAGCCCCTCTCCTCGCCGGGGAGGGGTTGGGGAGGGGTCGGTTGTCAACCAACTGCTTTCTTGCTTTGCGATCGCCCGCTTTTGCCTTTTGTTGTCGTTCGCGTTTTTGCTACCTTGCTCAAAGGAACAGCTACGACTTCGGTGGAAGTTTCCCGTAAGGTGGCGGCTTGAGCGAGTAGAGAGTCGGCAAAGGCGATCGCTTCTTGGGCAGAGCGACCTCCAGCGAGTTGGGCTAATTCTTCGCGGCGTTGCTCGGTGTTGAGAGCAGTGACCCTGACGACGGTGCGGACTGCTTCTAGCTCGGCATCATCAGTGATAGGTTCTCCGACCTCAGAGCTTGATTTAGCTCGCTTGCCGTTTTTAGTGCCTATGAGCGTAGGTTGGGCGATCGCTTGTTTATCGACATGGAAGTGGTGGTCTGCCATCGCTGCCACAATCGGCTGGTGGGTGACACACAGCACTTGATGGCGTTGACTGAGTTGGTAGAGTTTCTCAGCGATCGCTTGGGTGACGCGACCCGAGACACCGACATCAATTTCGTCAAACACCAATGTCCCGATCGAATCAACCTGCGAGAAACAAGCTTTCAGCGCCAAGAGAAAACGGCTCATTTCACCCCCAGAAGCTGTTTCGTTGAGGGGTTGCAACGGTTCGCCAGGGTTAGGGCTAAACAAAAAGGTAATTTGATCGGCTCCATAAGCAGTGGGGGCGATCGGCTTAATTTGCACCTGAAACTGCACCTTGTCCATTGCAAGAGGCTTGAGTTCGCGCACTAACCGTTCTTCTAACTCACGGGCGGCGGTTTCTCGTAAGTGGGTGAGTTGGGCACAAGCCGCGATCAACTCTTTTTGTTGCGCTTGGAAAGTTTGCTCTAGTTCCTCTAGTGATTGCCCTCCACCCGTCAAGGCATCTAGTTCACCTTGAATCCGCTGTTGAAAGGCGATCGCATCGGCTAGCGTGGGGCCATATTTACGGCAAATTTGCTTGAGTTCTAAAATTCGATCTTCCACATTTTGCAATCGCTGGGGATCGGTTTCGACCGATTCACCATAGGCATTGATTTGCCGACCTGCTTCTTGCACTTGAGCGATCGCATCGGTAACTAAATCTAAAATCGGTTGCAGTTGCGGGTCGTAGCGTAGCATATCGTTTAACAGCGACTCGGCATCCCCTAACAAATCAGCACAGGCAAACCCACCGTTATCGTTTTGGTAGAGGGCTTGATACACCTTGTAGCTCTGCTGTTGCAACTCGACGCTGTGGCTGAGGCGTTGACGTTCTTGTTCAAGTTGCTCTGACTCATCTGGGTCGCTGAGATTGGCAGTGGTTAACTCGCGCAGTTGATATTGGTATAAGTCGAGCTGTTGCAGGCGTTGGCTTTCAGAATGGCGGCGTTTTTCGAGGGCTTGCAGAGCTTGTTGATAAGCTTGAAAGGTCTGAGTCACAGTTAAGCGCTGCTGGAGCGACTCTGGCCCCCCAAAGCCATCGAGCCACTCTCGCTGATTGGCAGATTGCCCCAACTGCATCGTCTGCCCTTGCGCCGTAATTTCAACCAAGCGATCGCGGAGGTCTTCCATTTGCTGTTTGTTGACCAGCACCCCATTCAGGCGCGATCGGCTGCGTAATCCGCTAGCGCTAACGACCATCTCTCGGCTGCAAACAAAGGCATCTTCATCGAGCAATTCAATTTCTTGAGTGGCAAACCAATCTCTCAGGGTCGGATCAAGCTCAAATGACGCTTCGACCAATGAGCGATCGGCTCCGGTGCGAATGGCTCGGCTCGTGACTTTGCCACCCAAAGCCGCATCAATGGCATCCAAAATAATCGATTTGCCCGCACCTGTTTCACCCGTCAACACATGAAGCCCAGAGTGAAACTCTAGCTCTAGGCGATCAATCAGCGCAAAGTTTTCGATCCGCAGAGAAAGCAACATGGGGCAGAATTGACCTTGAAGGAAGAGGCAAAAACTCAGGGCTGCTACGAAACTGGAGATAGTTTACGCCAGCGGCAGTTGCAACTAAGTTTTGAAACAGCAATCAAGCGATCGCTAGGGGTTACCCATTTAGTTTAGTTGAGATGCCGATCGACCGTGGGTTTCCTAAAGACTGATGAGATCCGCCGAAAAGCTACAGTGAACTCAGAGCGATATCGAAGCCACTTGTTACAATACTTTACATAGCTGCTCCTACTTAAGTCCTGAACCCATGAATGTTGAGACAGTATCCTCTACGTCTTCGCGCCAAGCTGATGCCTTCTCGGCTCAGTCAGCGACTGCTTCCCCAGCAGCGGCCCCTCTTCTAACCGACCCCCCAGTGACGGTGCAGAGTGAGCCAACTTTTCCTCTTTCTGAGGTGAGCATTGCTGCCGTTCTCAGCGAAGCCAATTTGGAAGATTTAGAAATTGCGGGGCTCCGGTATGACCCAGTGGCGATCGCCGACTACTACCGTCCACGCCCATTGCAAGTCTTGGGACGTTTGCTCAACATTATTTGGCCGTTTGTGGCCTTAGTGACCAGCTTATGGTGGGATCGCCGGACGGGGCGATCGGTTCAAAATCAGCGGCGACGAGCGATTCGATTACGCGAGATTCTCACTAAGTTGGGGCCAGCCTACATCAAAGTTGGTCAAGCTCTCTCCACTCGGCCCGACTTAGTGCCGCCGATCTATTTAGAAGAACTAACCCAACTGCAAGACCAACTGCCACCTTTCCCCAACGAAGTGGCGTACCAGTTTATTGAAGAAGCCCTCGGCGATCGCCCCGAAGAAATCTACGCCGAACTCAGCCCTCAACCGATCGCGGCAGCCTCTCTGGGTCAAGTCTACAAAGGCAGATTGAAAACGGGTGAAATCGTGGCTGTCAAAGTGCAGCGACCCGGACTCGCGCAAAGCATCACCCTCGATCTCTACATTTTGCGAGGGTTAGCAGCTTGGGCACAGCGTAACATCGGTCAAGTTCGCAGCGATTTAGTAGCTATTTTGGATGAATTTGGCAGTCGCATCTTTGAAGAGATGGACTACATCCAAGAAGGGCACAATGCTGAGCGCTTTGAGCGGTTGTATGGACACATCCCCGATATTTATGTCCCTAAAATTTATTGGGAGTATACACGGCGACGAGTGCTGACGATGGAGTGGATTGTCGGCACCAAGTTGACCCAACCCGAAGTGTTAAACAGTCAGGGCATTGATGCCAGCTATTTAATTGAAGTTGGAGTGCAATGCTCGCTGCGCCAACTGCTAGAACACGGCTTTTTCCACGCTGACCCCCACCCCGGCAACCTACTCGCCACCCCCGATGGCAAGCTAGCTTATCTTGACTTTGGCATGATGAGCGAAGTCAAACCCTATCAGCGCTACGGTTTGATTGAGGCGGTGGTTCACATGGTCAATCGTGACTTTGAGGGTTTAGCCAAAGATTACGTCAAGCTAGAATTTCTCACGCCTGAAACCGACTTGACCCCGATTATCCCCGCGCTGGGTCGTGTGTTTAGTAATGCTTTGGGTGCCAGCGTCGCCGAACTCAACTTCAAGAGTATTACAGATGAGCTGTCGGCGCTGATGTACGAATATCCGTTTCGAGTGCCTGCTTATTACGCCTTGATCATTCGATCGCTCGTGACGCTAGAAGGGATTGCGATCAACGTTGATCCCAACTTTAAGGTGTTGAGCAAAGCCTATCCTTACGTGGCGAAACGTCTGCTGACGGATCCTTCACCCGAACTCCGAAATTCATTGCGAGATCTCTTATTTAAAGAAGGAAGTTTTCGCTGGAATCGCCTCGAAAATCTCTTGCGCAACGCCCGCAACAGCCAAGATTACGATTTGAATCAAGTGCTGAACCAAACCGTAGACTTTCTGTTTTCAGAAAGAGGTGCATTTATTCGCAATCGACTGGCTGATGAGATCATCAAAAGTTTAGATGCCTTTGGTCGGAATACTTTGCAGACCGTTACTTATGCGGTGCGCGAGCGAGTTGGTCTGGCGGTGACTCCTAGACCCGCAGCCTCTGCCGACGAGCAACAAAGCTTGGAGCACATCAAACGCATTTGGGGCATTTTGCAAGAAACTCGTGGTTTTGATCCTGTACAACTATTTTCTTTAGCGCCGCGTCTGCTCTCAAAGCCCGAAACTCAACAGATGGGGCAACAGATTGCCAGCGGTCTTGCTCAGCGTGTAGTTGCCCGCTGGATTCGTGAGGTGTTGCTGCAAGATGAGCCGCCTGTAACATCACCCAATGGACAATCTCCAGTAGTACCTGCCTCAGCTCTCACGACCCCGGCGAGCCGTCCCATCTAACCCAACGGAGACAAAAAAACTGATGTAGGGGTTGCTGGCCTACATCAGTAAAGTGCCGCCATTGGCATGACTTAATTTGAACTAGCGATCGCAGTCGTTAAGCGCTTGGTTTGAGGGCTTTGCGGCTGCGTTTTAATTGCTTCCATAGAGAACGAATCTGCTGATAGGCTTGCTCAGGCGAGAGCTTGCCATTCGTTTCGAGCGCAGATATATAGATGACTTGTTGCGAGAATTGCTGTAAATTTGCGTTAAATGCCAGATTCTCAGGTGTAAATAGTCCCTGATAGCGACTCCGAGGATAAAGAAAATTTTCTTTACTCCTATATTCAGGATTGTTATTCACTACCCTTTCACCCATTGATTCTACCTGTATCGTCTGCTCAAAATAAGGTTATCTGTCACCTTAACTGATGCGGCGATCGCAATAACAGCCCCTTAAGGTAGAGGTTAGGTTAAGCTTGCTCGTAGTTTTTTTTAAGCTGACTGGCTAAAGCTTCCAATTCTTGTTTTTCTCGCTTCAAATTTTCTTCTAAGACTTGAATTTGCTCACGACGAGCTTCAACTTCGAGAGAGCGACGGCCCAATTCTTGACTTTGTAACGTGAGAGATTGCCGCCACTGCTCAGCCCGCTCAGCTTCTTGCTGCAAGAAAGCAGGGGTTATGCCCATTGCCAAATATTTTTGAATGAAGTCTAGCACCCACTCAGTTGCTTCTTTAATACTAAGTAACTGACGATCTTCATCAAGCTCGACCAAGACCAACATACCTTCAGCAAACGAATCGGCTTTGGGTGAAAGGAGGGTATCTTCTTCAGACAAGACAGTCCAGGTCGTCTCAGATTTTTGACTAGCAAGCAATCGTAGTTCGGCTTTGCCTAAAAACCCTTTTTTCTGGACTTGGGCTAGATATAGCATCACCACGACAGTTGAACATTGGCAGACTCTTGAGAGACAGTATATCCTGTTTTCTCCAAGGGCTCCTGTATTCAAAGTTGCGATTAAGGGGGCCAAGAGGCGATCGCGGCCTCAAACTCTAGGTGAACTTAACGCTTCAAACAAAGGGTGTTGGTTTCAACGTCGGTGGCACCATGAGTCGTGCTAGCAATATCGATGAGCCGGGCAATGATGGTTTGAGGCACTTGACCTCGCAATACGACTACGCACCCGCGCTGTGCGACTGATAAATGCTGAATCTCCTGCGAGGAAAAGCTTTTGCGAAATGCTAACATCACCCGCTTTGCTAAACCACTATGGTCATACTCACCGTTGAGGCCAACCCGCTCCGGTGGAATTGTCTTGAACAGAGAAGTAGGAAACTTGGCCCCAGTAGCTATTGGACAACTACGAGGAGCAGCAACCTCTACTGAGGGAAGTTGTAAGGTTGTTGGTAGTGACCCCATAAGCTTTTCTTCTCTAAGAGAATTTTTAATCAAACCTAGTCTATTTGATTAAAGAATTTCTTAAGAAGTTCAGCCATCCCCCTGGAGATAGTTGTTGATTGATTACGAGAAATAAATTTTTCTAGATTTTATTGATGTGCTTGCATACATGTGTATGCAGATTAGTCGTAGCTAAAGAATCTGCTTGCTAAAGCTTAAAGACATCAGCTAACACACCCCTCAACCCATGTAGGCGGGTTTCTGAGGGTGCGTCATATACCGTTAGCACCGAAGGCGTATCGCCAATACAAGCAAATAAACAAATACCCTCGGCGCGATCGCAACCAACACCATAAGGGATATCAAATAAGGCTTCTAA
>CBIHQL010000065.1:0-12402 GCA_966211855.1 uncultured bacterium | reverse complement strand
GAGTTCGCGATCGCTCTAGTTCAGTGCGGTGTAACCACGTCACTCAGTGGGCAAGCACAAGCTCCTTGATCAAGCCATTTGGTTCCAACTTGATATAGCGCCACCATTACGGGTTGAATTTCTCGACCTTTCTCGGTGAGCGAGTATTCTACATGAGGGGGAATTTCAGCATAGACTCTGCGGTCTACCAGCCCATAAGTTTCTAGCTCTCGCAGGCGCACCATCAGCGTCTTAGTGCTGATACCCGGCAAGGCATCGAGTAGCTCGTGAGTACGGCGATCGCCAGTAAACAATTCTCGCAAAATTGAGATCGACCACTTATTACCAATCAATTCTAAGGTGAATTCGATAGGGCACTTGAATTGTGGACAGGGATTAGTGGTGAGCATAACAACTTAAGCAATAACATTCTCCACTTCTTAGTCTTCACCGTTTCTGCCAGTTTTATCGAGGCGTCTACAAGAATTTTGAGGATTTAATATTTTCTTAAGAAAAAGCCAGAAGATATATGTGTCACATATTTTTTACTTGAGGTAACTATGTAGTCTCTTGAGTTACCGTGATGAGTCGGATACTAGAGCGGGTAGTCTGCAAATAGGGGCAGAAAACACAGATATTTGTTCTTTGCTCCAGTTTGTTACTCTCTTGTAGGCAGTTTTTATGATTAGATTACTGGTTGGCGTGCTTGTCTTTGTCATTAACAATCTGTATCGCCATCGCCCTATCCCCCGATTTTATGTTTTAGAAACAGTTGCTAGAGTCCCCTACTTCGCCTATCTATCTATACTGCATTTATATGAAACAATCGGGTTTTGGCGGCGGGCAGACTGGCTCAAAGTTCACTTTGCCGAATCTTGGAATGAGTTGCACCATCTGCTAATTATGGAATCTCTGGGTGGTAGCCAGCACTGGATCGATCGCTTTCTGGCTCAGCACGTTGCTCTCCTCTATTACTGGATCATCGTTGGCCTGTATCTGATATCCCCCAGCTCTGCTTATCACTTCATGGAGTTGGTAGAAGGGCATGCTTATCACACCTATGACACGTTTTTGAAAGAGCAAGAAGCAGAACTAAAAGCTCAACCAGCACCCCAAGTTGCTGTTAACTACTACCGTGATGGTGACTTGTATATGTTTGACGAGTTTCAAACGACTGCAGGTAGTATGGCTCGCCGTCCCGCGATCGACAATCTCTACGATGTCTTTGTGGCAATCCGAGATGATGAGATGGAGCATGTTAAGACAATGGTGGCTTGCCAAGCATCAGATGCAGAGCAAACTTTCAAGAGCCCCCACACACCCGTTGCAGCGTTTGTTCCTATGAGCCAAGGCGCTGAACCCTCAGCTCTACAATAATCAAGCAACTTTTCGACCTGACTAGAACTAACTGCATCCTCAGCGATCGCTCTCTACTCTCCATATCTTCTTTTGGGACGTATCGCTGATATGTCCTTTTTTGTTGGTTTTCGTTAGTGATGGCACAATCTAGAAGACGAGATGAAGCGATCGCCATCCAACAAGTGGTGGATGCTATGAACTCTTTAAATTTAGGCGCGCAACAAACCGCTACAGGTATTGGACAAACCAAAATCGTTGTGCAAAAACTCAATGATGCAGCGTTAAACCTAAAGTTCTTGATATAGCCACCGCGATCGCCCCGTCAACTAAATTCCTAAGTGCAGTGATTTTCTAGGCAGTTGTTTTGTTAAAAACACGAATGTGACTCAACCGTTCAATCGTGATTTTGAGGGCATTTTGATTGAGTCGGCTCAATTTTTCAGCAAAAACACGCAGTTATTTTATTGGGAAATATATAGCTAGATTAATTGGTTTCCTGTTATGGCAAAACGCTTTTTAATTGGATATTTATCATTTCTTTATTAAACCCCTAAATTCAGTGGTAGAGACAATCTTTTACTCAAGGTAACTATCAAACATAAAAGTATCTATCTTGTTTTCAAAATTGCGATCGCTGAACATGTAAATAGAGATGAAAAAGAGATTGATACCCAGTCTGAGTTCAGCGAGAGAAGATACTATGCAAGTCACTACCATTCAAGAATTAGAAAGTTTAATCGAGCGCATTCAAATTGCTCAATCTGAATATGCCAGCTACAGTCAAGAGCAAGTTGATTTTATCTTTAAGCAAGCCGCCCAAGCTGCCAATGCGGCGCGAATTCCATTAGCGAAGATGGCAGTTGCTGAGGCAGGCATGGGCATCATCGAAGACAAAGTTATCAAAAATCACTTTGCCTCTGAAATCATTTACAACAAATATAAAAATACTAAAACCTGTGGACTAATCGAAGAAGATAAAGTCTTTGGGATTCAAAAAATTGCTGAGCCTATTGGTGTGTTAGCCGGAATTGTACCGATCACTAACCCAACTTCAACCGCAGTTTTCAAAGCGTTAATCGCACTCAAAACTCGCAACGCCATTATCTTTTCCCCGCACCCTCGCGCTAAAAACTGCACCATTGAAGCTGCCAAAATTGTCCTGAAAGCAGCAGTAGCAGCCGGAGCACCCGCAGATATTATCGGCTGGATTGATGAGCCTACAGTAGAACTTTCACAAACCCTGATGCAACATCCCGCCATTAAGTTAATCTTGGCGACAGGCGGCCCTGCGATGGTGCAAGCGGCTTATTCATCAGGTCACCCGTCTTTAGGCGTGGGCGCAGGCAATACCCCTGCTGTGATTGACCAAACTGCAGACATTCAAACCGCCGTTAGCTCAATTTTGATCAGTAAAACTTTCGACAACGGCATGATCTGTGCGTCTGAGCAATCTGTAGTCGTCGTTGATGAAATCTATGAAGTAGTCAAGCAAGAGTTCACAGTACGGGGTGCTCACTTCTTAAGCGATCTAGAAAGAGAAAAACTCGGAAACCAAATTCTCAAACAAGGTCGGTTAAATGCTGCGATCGTTGGGCAATCAGTAGAGACCCTTGCGAAACTAGCAGACATTCAAGTGACTCCAGAGGCCAAAGTCTTGATTGGTGAAGTGACTGAAGTCAGTGTTGGCGAACCCTTCGCCTACGAAAAACTCTCCCCGATTTTGGCAATGTACCGGGTGTCAGACTTTACAGCAGCGGTTGCTAAAGCCGAGCAGTTGATTACCTTTGGCGGTCGTGGACATACCTCAGTTCTCTATACTCACCCTGCCAATCAAACCAACATTAGCTATTTTGAAGCCAGAGCTAAAACGGGTCGGGTTTTGATTAACACCCCATCAGCCCAAGGCGCGATCGGTGATCTCTATAACTTCAAGCTCGATCCTTCCTTAACTTTAGGATGTGGCTCTTGGGGTGGTAACTCTGTCTCTGGTAATGTCGGCGTCAACCACCTATTAAACGTCAAAACGGTGACCGAACGGCGGGAGAACATGCTGTGGTTCCGTGTGCCACCCAAAGTTTACTTTAAGAGCGGCTGCCTTCCCGTTGCTTTAGGAGATTTGGCTGGCAAGAAACGCGCCTTTATCGTCACCGACAAACCGTTGTTCGAGTTGGGTATGGTGAACAAAGTTACCCAAGTACTCGACAACCTCGGCATTCAGCACGACATTTTCCATGATGTTGAACCAGATCCGACCCTCTCCAATGTCAATCAAGGCTTGGCTCGCTTAAGAAGCTTTGAGCCAGATGTGATTATCGCAGTGGGGGGTGGCTCACCGATGGATGCTGCAAAAGTTATGTGGTTGATGTATGAGCAACCAGAAGTAGAGTTTACAGGCTTGGCAATGCGGTTTATGGATATCCGCAAACGGGTTTATGAGTTGCCTCCTTTAGGCCAAAAAGCGATTCTAGTGGCAATTCCTACCACCTCAGGAACGGGTTCAGAAGTGACTCCCTTTGCAGTGGTGACAGATGATGCAGAAGGCATTAAATATCCTTTGGCAGACTATGCTTTAACCCCGAATATCGCGATCGTTGACCCAGAGTTGGTGCTGACAATGCCACCACGTTTAACGGCTTGGGGTGGCTTAGATGCGCTGACCCACGCCCTTGAAACTTATGTTTCGGTGCTAGCCACTGATTTTACCAACGGCTTGGCTCTAGAAGCGATCGGTTTGTTGTTCCAATATCTGCCGCGATCGTACCGAAACGGAGCTAACGATTTAGAAGCGCGAGAAAAAGTTCACTATGCAGCGACGATCGCTGGAATGGCATTTGCTAATTCATTCCTCGGTATCTGTCACTCAATGGCACATAAGTTAGGCTCTACCTTCCATGTGCCTCACGGTTTAGCGAATGCGCTGCTAATTTCCCATGTTATTCGTTATAACGCCACCGATGTACCTTTCAAGCAAGCGATCTTCCCGCAGTACAAATATCCCAACGCCAAAGAGCGCTATGCCCAGATTGCTGACTATCTCAAGTTGGGTGGCAAAACTCTAGACGAAAAAGTTGAGCGCTTAATTCTTGCGATCGAAGAACTGAAGCTGCAACTCGATATCCCAATCACCATCAAAGCTGCTCTAAGCCCAGCCGACCAAGCCATGTTCTATACACGGTTGGATGAGATGGCTGACCAAGCCTTTGATGACCAATGTACAGGGGCTAATCCTCGTTACCCACTGATCAATGACTTGCGCAAACTTTATATCCTTGCCTATGAAGAAGAGGATGAAGAAACTGAGACCACAGCCCAGCCGAGAGCGCATAAAGTCTGTTGTGGCAATTGTGTTGGTATGGGATCTTGTACCCATAATCACGAAGTAGATGCAAACTCACAACCTATTTTAGAAACTGCGCCCACCGCGATCGCAGAAGCTTTACACCTCGTCGCAGAAGAACAACCCATTATTGCAGAGGCGACAGTATTTTCTCACTACGCGGCTCAATGCTTCCCTGGTTAATTGAGAATTCTCAAGGCAGGAAATTATGTTTACCCAGTGGCAAAGTTTTACTCCCGGCGTTTGGACAGACGAAATCAATGTCCGTGACTTCATTCAAAAAAACTACAACCCTTATGCAGGAGATGAGCAGTTTTTAGTTGGCCCTAGCGATCGCACCCAGCGACTGTGGGAACAAGTCAGGGAGTTAATGCAAGAAGAGCGAGCAAAAGGGATTTTAGACGCAGACACCAAAGTGGCCTCTACCATTACGGCTCATGCTCCTGGCTACCTCGATCGCGACTTAGAACAAGTGGTGGGTTTGCAGACCGATCGCCCTCTCAAACGCGCCATCATGCCTTTAGGAGGCATCCGGGTCGTCAAGGCAGGGCTGGAAGCTTATGGCTATCAACTAGACCCACAAACGGAAGAGATCTTCACTCAATATCGCAAAACCCATAATGATGGTGTGTTTGATGCCTACACCAAAGAGATGCGGCTAGCACGGCACTCTGGCATTATTACAGGTCTACCCGATGCCTACGGTCGAGGCCGAATTATCGGAGATTATCGCCGTGTGCCTCTGTATGGAGTCGATCGCTTGATTGATGACAAGAAAAAGCAACAGGCATCGCTGGCTGACGAGTATATGGAAGCCCCGATCATTCAACTGCGAGAAGAAATCTCAGAGCAGATTCGGGCATTGTTTGAACTCAAAACTATGGCTGCTAGTTATGGTTTTGATATTAGTCAGCCTGCTGCCAATGCCCAAGAGGCGGTGCAATGGTTATATTTCGCTTATCTAGGGGCGGTTAAAGAACAAAACGGCGCAGCCATGTCTCTAGGGCGGGTGTCTACTTTCTTAGATATCTATTTCACCCGAGATCTAGAAAATGGCACTTTCTCGGAAGCCGAGTTACAAGGGATCATCGATCACTTCGTTATGAAGTTGCGGATGGTGCGCTTCTTACGCACCCCAGACTATAACGAATTATTCTCCGGTGATCCGACTTGGGTCACAGAAGCGATCGCAGGTGTGGGAGAAGATGGTCGGCCTTTAGTCACCAAAACTAGCTTCCGCATCTTGCACACACTCTACAACCTTGGCCCCGCTCCAGAACCCAACTTGACGGTGCTGTGGTCTGAGCAACTACCTGCCAATTTCAAACGCTACTGTGCCAAAGTTTCGATCGACACTAGCTCGATCCAGTATGAAAATGACGATTTGATGCGTCCCTACTACAGCGATGACTATGGCATTGCTTGTTGCGTCTCGGCTATGCGAATTGGCAAACAGATGCAGTTCTTTGGAGCACGAGCCAACTTAGCCAAAGCGTTGTTGTATGCCATCAATGGTGGCAAAGATGAACTCTCTGGTGAACAAATTGCTCCGGTTTTTGCACCAATTACCGCTGAGTATCTTGATTATGATGAGGTGATGGCAAAGTATGAGCAAATGTTGAATTGGCTCTCGAAGCTATACATCAACACGCTCAGCACCATCCACTACATGCATGACAAATACTGCTATGAGCGGCTAGAAATGGCACTCCACGATCGCGATGTCTACCGCACGATGGCTTGCGGTGTAGCAGGCTTGTCAGTAGTGGCAGATGCACTTTCCGCCATTAAATACGCCAAGGTAAAAGTCTTGCGAAATGAAGAAGGGCTGGCGGTTGATTATCAAATTGAGGGAGACTACCCGAAGTTTGGCAACAACGACGATCGCGTGGATCAAATTGCGACGCAGTTAGTTACCAATTTCATGAACAAGCTCCGGCAACACAAAACCTACCGAAATAGTGTCCCAACCCAATCAGTGCTTACCATTACGTCTAATGTGGTGTATGGCAAGAAAACGGGGAATACACCTGATGGGAGAAAGGCTGGAGAACCCTTTGCACCCGGTGCCAACCCAATGCATGGGCGGGATCAAAAAGGAGCGATCGCAGCTCTAGCGTCTGTAGCAAAACTGCCCTACGAACATGCTCAAGATGGCATTTCTTATACTTTCTCGATTGTGCCAGGTGCGCTGGGTCGGCAAGAGAGCGATCGAGCCCAAAACTTGACCAACCTTCTAGATGGATACTTTCATGACGGTGGACATCACGTGAATATCAACGTCCTCAATCGTGAGACGCTGTTGCATGCAGTCGAGCATCCAGAACTCTACCCACAACTAACGATTAGAGTTTCGGGATACGCCGTTAATTTCATCAAACTGACACGAGCACAGCAGATGGATGTGATTAACCGGACTTTCCATGAGCAGATGTGACCTAACCCCCCAGCCCCTTTCCCTACTAGAGAAGGGGGGGGAGAATCAAGATAAAAGGGAGAGTAAAATGAAAACTAGCTTGACATCAGAAAGACAAGCGATCGCTACAGCCACGACAGGGCGAATTCACTCCGTCGAAACCTGTGGAACTGTGGATGGGCCTGGTATTCGATTTGTGGTGTTTACTCAGGGGTGCCCGTTGCGGTGTTTGTATTGCCATAACCCAGATTGTCGCTCAGCAACAGAAGGGCAGTTGGTAACGGTTGAGCAATTGGTAGCTGAAATTCAAACCTACGCTTCTTATATCCGCCCCCCTGGAGGCGTGACGGTGAGTGGCGGAGAGCCGTTAATGCAACCTGAATTTGTGGAAACATTGCTGCGGCAGTGCAAGGTGCGGGGTATTCATACTACACTCGATACTTCTGGATATGTCAATCTGACCGTCGCAAAGCCTGCTTTGGAATTTACAGATCTAGTTTTGCTGGATATCAAATCCTTTAAGCCAGAAACTTACTTGCAGGTCACAAATGTGGCGATCGCGCCAACGATAGAATTTGCCAGATATTTAAGTGAGATTAAAAAGCCTGTTTGGATTCGATTTGTGCTGGTTCCTAGCTTGACAGATGATGTTGAGAATATTGCTGGACTCGCTGAATTTGTTGCAGGCTTGGGCAATGTTGAGCGGGTTGAGATCCTACCGTTTCATAAGATGGGTGAATATAAGTGGGAGCGACTTGGCTATGACTATCGGCTAAAAGAGACACAACCGCCCACTTCTGCAAGTATCAAGCAAACGATTCAGCTCTTTGAACAGTTTTCGGAAGGGCAATATCCTATCCTTTGTCAGTCTCAATAAGCTGTTGTAGTAGAGCGATTAGGTTACAGCCGATATAACCGATCGCCAGAGGAGACAGACCATTGAGTAAGTTGGGGATCTGTTGCAAAGTTTGCGGTAAAGTTGCGCCATACACTCGCCATAGTCTCTCGCGCAGTTGGGTCAAGATACGATCGCCCGCTACATCATCGGTTCCGGGGCGCAGGAGCCAGTGAGTTCTTAGTAGTTTGAAAAACCGCAAATCTTGCTTCTGAATCACTTGATCAATCTCCTGAGTGGCCTGATCTATCAACTCATCGGTGACTACCTTCATTACTAAAGGCTGTAATGTAAAAGCGGGTTCATCTGTGATGAAATACTTCTCCAACAGCGATCGCCCCTCTAAGGCGGTAATACCTTCAAGCAGCATGACAGAATCGGGAGACACAACAAAGTGAGTTTGCAGACGACAAAAAGAGATCGGTTCTTGCCAAATTGAGAGCCAGTAAAGGATATCTTTTTCTATGTCAGTTACTTGGCTCAACTGCTGCTGGAGTAAATTGCGTAAGCGATCGCCAACAACTAATACATTTTGATTGAGAAAAGCTGCCACATTGCCGCCAAATATAGCCTGAATCAGCGGTACAACCAGGGTGAGAGCAAGAGGATTTCCCCGATATAAGCGAACCAGCGCTATCAAACCTAATTCCTTACCTGTAAAGCCTTTCGATTGAAGTAGTTCTAATGCTTCTGATGGCTGAAGACCTCGTAAAGAGAGATGGTGACTCGTTTTTGTAGGGAAATTGAGCGTGGTGGGTTGCTGACGACTGATCACTAAAATACAGCTCCGGTGGCGTGCTTGACTCAACTGCTGGAGCAATAGCTCGTATGTTTTTGCAGTTTCTCTCTGCTCTAGAACTGCCTGCCAGTCATCTAAAATCAGCAGAGTGCGATGTTGGTTTAAATAACGAATCAAAGCCGTGATCGCCAGTTGAGTTTCCTGAGCAGCCGCTTGATCACAGCGATCGCAGAAGCTATCTAAAAGTGTTGACAAAGTTGGAACCAGTGCTAGCGATCGCCAAATTACGGTGCTAAATTCTGACTGCACCTGATCGACCAATGCTAGCGCTAAAGCAGTTTTGCCAATGCCCCCTAAGCCTGTAATAGCAACAACCTGACACTGTTCTTGCACAATCCATTGATGCAATTGCTGAAGCTCTGCGCTGCGACCGAAAAAAGTATCCAAATCGGGAGCTTCATCAAGATCGAGGCTAGGAGTTTTGCCAAAAGTCTCCTCAATGGGTAAAAGAGTAGGTTCTGCGATCGCTTCCCAATTGCTGATCCCGACCGTTTCACAGATGGCAATAAAGATCTCTTTTTGAATGCGATCGCCCTGCCAAAAGCGCCGTAGTGTGGCTCTAGAGGTATTAGCCTCTTGCCACCAACGGGCGGTGCTGGTTTTAGTCCAACCGCGCCGCTGCCGTGCCCGATCGGCGATCGCCAGTCCTGCGGTCGATGCTCTCACTGAGTCGGTCATACACGCATGACTAGCGGGTGAGCGCCTTCAGTGCGTTGATATAAGCATCGAGAGCGTGGTCTTTAAAGCGGCTGGAAATAAAAGTTAGGCTAAAACGCTGACCAATTCGGATCTCTTTGTCAACATGGCGATAACCTTGCCACCATCGGGGTAGCTCAACAACAATATCCATACCATGCGCAAACCGATAGCTATTGGGAACCCGTTTATTAAAAGACTCTTTAAATGCATCATTGCCAACTTTGGGCGCGCCATAGGTATAGGCTTCAACCGCAACCTTGGTTGCAAAGTTGTATTGAATATCTACGGCACAGAGAGTTGCTAAAGCGCCGCCCAAGCTATGTCCTGTAGTTGTGACTTTGGAGATTTCATGATTGCTAACATACTCATGAATTTGATCTCGCACAGAAAAGTACGCCTGAACAAACCCCCGGTGCATTAACGCTCCAGAGCTACCTCCACTTTCATAGGGATAGACTTTTTCTTTATCAGAAACAATTTCATCTTTAATGACTTGTTTCTCAAATTCGGCTCGCTCTTGCCGGGTGTCAACGTCAGTTCTCCAATCATATCGAGACTCACTGCCCCGAAAGACGATAGTAATATCGCCTCCGTCTGGCAAAATGGCGCATTGGGTGTCGGTTTCGGCACTATTAATGAAAGTGGCCTCTTCTTTCAAGCCATTAAACTTGAGGCCGTCAAAGCTTTTATAAATTTCTTGGCTGTACACCGCACATTTCACAGCTTTAGAGTAGTCAACTGGCATAATAATAGGCTCTTTGTGTTAAAGGTATTCAGTATTTGATTGCTAACTAATCAGCGATCGCTTGTCATGAGTCAAAATATAGTGCGATCGCATTGTCTCAAATTTTACCCTCGGGAATCTCTGTTATTGAAACTTTTAATTTTTCTAAAGAAGCCAATAAGCCTATTCCTCTCAACTAATTTATGACTTGAGCTGACCATACTATTAGCGGCTCACTAACTCACCATAGGTTTGGAGAACTCTCTTGATCAAGTCGCTGACTTTACCTTCTAAAGAAAGCCCATAGAGATCAGCAACAATATCGTAATATCCTTCATCACCCATCCGAAATCCGATATCACAAGCTCCTTGCCTGACCCCTACTATCTCACAGGGGGTTCGGCCTCCCTCTAAGCCTCGAACTTCTGAATTGAAAACCACTCGCATTCCTAATTGCTCCAAGGTTGCGATTAAGCGATCGCGATTGTCAATGGGAGTCCGTAGCCAACTCAATTGAGCCATGTGACTTGATTTGCCTCATTTAGCTTGAACAACAAATGCTCAGAACTGTTTTGAACTTCTTCTCAAAACTACAGTTCACCTTGGCTGAGAGGATATCGACATCCGTCTCCATCTGTTTTCTCACAGTGCTGGTCTAATGATTCCACTGTAGGTGCAGTTGGGCAAAATTCAGCTACTTCTGCAAAATAGTTTAAACATCATGAGCACCAACTGAGCATGAGACTGAGCACAAAGCTGAGCATTTTCAGCCACTCATGACACCTAGGCTGAGATTAGAAGACAATAGTGCTGGAGGTTGCTGCTATGACTTACACCACCGACCACCAACCTGGGGGTTTGTATATTCAGACAGAGGGGGCACCAAGCGCTGCTAGCCGTCCATCCCTCGCCTTTCCGCTCAAGCATACTGATGTACAAGCCAAAATTGCGGGTAATGTCTCCCGAGTAGAAGTTACACAACGCTTTGAAAACCCTTTCACCACGACATTAGAAGCTGTTTATATTTTTCCGTTGCCCGATGAAGCGGCAGTGGATGATATGGTGATCAAAATTGGCGATCGCACAATTCAGGGCAGCATCAAAAAGCGTCAAGAAGCACAGCAAATCTACGAACGTGCCAAACAGCAAGGGCAAACAGCAGGGCTTTTGGAGCGAGAGAGAGATAACATCTTTACGCAATCCCTAGCAAATATCAAACCTGGTGAAGCCATTGATGTGATTATTCGCTACACCGAGAGCTTGAAGTTTGAGGCGGGTAATTACGAGTTTGTGTTTCCGATGGTGGTGGGGCCACGCTATATTCCTGGTGTGCCGATTGAAGAAGATGCTGTGGGTAGTGGTTCAGCTCCAGTCCCCATGACTCTCAACCAAGATACCGATCTCGTCAGTGATGCCTCGCGCTTGAATGCACCGATTTTGCCAGCCGGAACCCGTTCTCGCCACGACATTAATGTCACAGTTGAGATTGATGCAGGTGAAGCGGTTGCAGGGCGATCGCTGATCTCTCAAATTGCTTCTCCCTCGCATCAAATTCAGATCGACTATGAAGGTGCGATCGCTCGGATTGCCTTAGCCGCAGGAGATACCATCCCCAACAAAGATTTGATTTTGCGATACCAAGTGTCGGGGTGCGAAACCCAAACTACACTGCTCACCCAGGCAGACGATCGCGGTGGACATTTTGCTCTGTATTTAGTTCCAGCCATTCAATATGAGGCGGATCAACTGGTGCCCAAAGATGTAGTGTTTTTGATCGACACTTCCGGCTCTCAAGCAGGTGCGCCCCTGGCTCAGTGCAAAGAGTTGATGCGTCGCTTTATCAAGAATCTCAACCACAATGATACGTTTTCGATTATTGATTTTTCGGATACAACTCAGCAGTTATCTCCGGTGCCTCTCCCCAATACACCCCAAAATCTACAGTTAGCAATCCACTATGTGAACCAGTTAACGGCAGGTGGTGGAACTCAACTGTTACGGGGCATTCGGTCTGTGCTCAATTTCCCAGTCACCGATCGCACCCGATTACGCAGTATTGTCTTGCTCACTGATGGTTATATTGGCAACGAAAATCAAATCTTAGCAGAAGTGCAGCGACAGTTACAGCCCAGCACGCGGCTCTATAGCTTTGGGGCTGGCAGTTCTGTGAATCGCTTCTTGCTCAATCGCATTG
>CBIHQL010000064.1:0-12504 GCA_966211855.1 uncultured bacterium | reverse complement strand
CGACATCGTGCTAGCTGCTCACGATATTTGTATCGCCAAGATCGAACCAGGTGTGGAGTATCGCGACATTCACCTCAGCGCTGCCTTGATTATTGCCGCAGGTTTAGTCGATCTAGGGATTTTACGTGGCAAACCCGAAGATCTGGTGGCGATGGATGCTCATGCGCTGTTTTTCCCTCATGGTGTGGGTCACATCTTGGGCATGGATGTGCATGATATGGAAGATTTGGGCGACTTGGCAGGCTACGAGGCAGGCAGAAGCCGTAGCGATCGCTTTGGTCTTTGTTACCTCAGGCTCGATCGCCCTTTACGTCCCGGAATGCTGGTAACGATTGAACCGGGTTTCTATCAAGTACCTGCGATTTTGAATGACCCCGAACGGCGATCGCGCTACAAAGATGTGGTGAATTGGGATCGCTTAGCTCAGTTTGCTGATGTGCGCGGCATTCGGATTGAAGATGATGTGCTGGTAACAGAATCGAGTTCTGAGGTGTTGACAGCAGCACTTTCGACTAAAGCAGACGCGATCGAACAATTGGTAAGTGGAGAATAGATTGGGCGATCGCTTTTTCTAGTTAAGGAGAGGCGATCGCTTTTGCACTTATTGAGCTGCTTTGCTGCCCAAAAAACCCATCAAACTGTTCAGGAAGGATTGGCTAACGGCCTTATCGTTGTTAAAAGCTGAGGTCTCTGGCTCCTGTGACTCTATCTCTGACGTGGTGGTTGGTGTAGAGACGACCAAAGGAATTTCCTCAATTAAGCCCACCATAATCAGGCGAAAGGCAATTTGTTGAACTTTTTCTAAAGGTAGCTGCAACTGTTCGGCAACCAGGGTTAGGGGTACTGTACCATTGGCAAATTCCCACACCTGCCACTCTTGTGAATTAATTTTGAGTTGTGGTTTCCCAGGGATCAGGGACGTGATGGCAGAAGCGGGGTCAGGCAATTTATTCGAGAGGGCATCCCAACTCTTGAGTGCTCGCAGTCCCTCTAAAGTCACCTCTGTGGGAATTGCACTCAATCCGGTCATTTCCGTGAGGGGGAGATCGGTTTTTGCCTCAAAGTTAAACCATCCGTCTGAAAACGTGAAAACTGTGCAGACTTGGCGCATGACTTGGCTATAGAACAGCAGCTTGAGTTGTTCGGAACTCAGCAGCCCTTGGTATTTGAGATACAGCCCCAAAGGACGATCGCTCTTAAATGCTGCCTGCAATAAAGACTTGCTATCGTCGCCCAGCCAAGCTCGTTGATGAATCAGAGAAGCTAACCCCTTGTTGTCTAAGCGATTAGTCGCTGTCAGAATTTGTCCTTGTTTAAACCAGAGGTAGAAGTTTTTGAGAGGTTCAGAAGGAGAATGGGAGACACGAATGGTCAACAGCCCTGTTTTCTGACCCCGCTCCAATAGATGAAAAACTTCTCCCAAAGAGAACTCTGCTAAGCGGCCTGCGATCGCCATAATTTCACGTTCCTTCTACAACACAGACAACACAACTTAAGGTATGAGTAGTGGCTATACGAGACAGCCTTGGCTTTGCATCAAATGTTGAACGAGAGCGATGACTGCTTGGGCAACGGAGGCAGTTTGTCTGGCATCGACAGCAATCATCGGCGGATGCGGGTTTGACTCATTGAATCCGAGAGCTAGCGCGATCGCTTCTGCCTCCCAGGCAGTTGGCATATCGGTATAAGTCAACCCGATGATCATCGGAACTTGAGATCGCTGCTTCATGAAGTTGAGAATGCGGCGAGCGTGATAAAACTCATCGGCTCGATGTGCCGCCACTAGCAGCATATAGGCGTGGGCTTTCTGAATCAGGATGTCCCACATGAAGTCAAAGCGAACTTGTCCCGGTGTGCCATAAAGATGCAGCGACCGATCGGGACCAAACTGCAACCGCCCAAAGTCAAAGGCAACGGTGGTTTTCGCTTTCAAAGAGGCTGTCTCATCAGTTGCCTGTCGATCTGTATCTACAACCTCTATTTCACTGACTGATCGAATAAAGGTGGATTTGCCCGCCCCTACTGGACCTGTCACAACCAACCGCATTACTTCCATAATTTTTTGATTGAGAATCAGGTTTTCAGTTCATTTTTCCCGAAGGCAAAGAGCTACTTCATGAGTCGATCTCTTCTTTGCCCCGAATCTAGATCAGCTTTGGTAGCAATACTAGGCCAATAACGACTTCAGCTCCGAGATAGCGCGCTTGATCTCTAGCATGAGCACTCCCTGTTTGGCGGTTGCATTTGCCAGAACCAGGAAAACGGCATCCTCTCCACAACTGGTTAAGACGGCATATCCTTGGTTGCCTTCTACATAAATGCGATCGATGTTGCCACGAGCCAATTCCGAACCAATTCTTTCGCCCAGAGATAGAATCGCAGCTGACATTGCAGCTACCCGCTCATCATCCATGCCGCCTGGAAGACAGTCTGCTAGGGGGAGGCCATCTGGAGTGACGACGGCGGCTCCTTGGATGTCATTGGTGGCACTGACAAAGTTTTGCAGAACCATACCAAGTTTTTCTGTGTTAATTGCCATGATGGTTGTCTCTTCTGTTTGTGTTGTGGTTGTGTGGTGAGTTAAAGGAGCAGGAGCTAGCCTAGGACTTCAAAAGTAATGACATCGTGGGAGCCGCCGCGCAGCACAGACTCGGTTTGCTTACCCCGTAAACGCTTCCCGGTTGTTTGCTCTAGAACACCTTGAATTGCGCCTAGAGTGAAGCTCAGTTGACGAGGGGAGCCTTGAGGTTCACCTGCAGAGCAAATGGTTTCTCGGCAAGCAACCTGAATGGATTCTCCGGTTACGTTCAGCTGGTCTACGATACAGAGTCGAGTGCCATCTTTGCCCAAAGCTTTTTGAAGGAGAGGGACGATGTCATTGCCCTCAAGTCCTTTACCTGTGAGACCAAGTTCTTCTGCTAAGCGCTTGCCACGGCTACGACCTGCTGCAACTAGCGCGATCGCGGCTGCTTTTTCGCCTAAAGCTTCTTCAGTGCCAACCACCACTGCCTTAAAGCAAATGATGCTGCTAAAATCACCCAGCTCACCGCGCAATTGGTTAGAAACAGGAACTTCAACAACAGACATCGGTAAATACCTCGAAAATTCTTAGAACAATGCTTTGAAAGCAACAAGATGGCTTTTTAAGGAGCAATATGTGAGGCTGCTGTCAGGTGGTTGAGTGCATTTCAGCTTCTGCTCAATCGTGCCTGAGCCACATATCTATTCCTTGTTTATTCGGTTTTTACTCATATAGAAATCATTCCCCAACTCTTGCTAGTCATTTCTACGCAACTTGGCGGAAATATCCTCGTGCTATTGGCCTAGGCATTGAGTTTGGCTCGTTAGGGCTGTAACCAAACGCGTCAATTTAGCTGGGATGAGTATAATTTCTTAATAAAAAACGATCGCTGTTTCAATATGAGGAGAGGCGATCGCCTGTTACGTCCCAGAATGCTGGCGACGATTGAACCGGGTTTCTATTAAGTGCCTGCAATTCTCAATGCCCCAGAACGGCGATCGCGCTACCAGGATGTGTTAGTGACGGAATCAAGTTCTGAGATTTAGTTCTGAGATTTTGACGGCAGTGCTTCCTACCAAAGCAGATGCAATTGAGAAATTGGTAAGCGGGGAATAAGACCTCTCAAAACAGCCTAATTAGGACGAGACGTGACCTCGCCAATCAAGTTTATGAGGTTTTTTCATGGCTAATATGAAACCACTCGCGCCCCCTCTGGCAGTTGGGAGTAGCTTCTTGATCAATGCCTAAGCAGTGATCATCAAGAGCCTGGAATCAAGCTCTTTCCATGCTTTCTCAGTTGTCGGCTCAAATTCTTGTCAATTTTCTGGAGCTCAGTGCATAAATTTGAAATGCTCCCGTATAGGGATGTAGGAGCGCAGAAACAACATTTTTCAAGAGTTGTTTACTAGCGACCTTCAATCCTTATTCCTCATGGAGAAAATCAATGATTGCTACGAGCGTTCAAATTGCTGATGGCTACTCCGCACGACTCCTGGCTATGCCTAAGCAAGAGCAGTCCTCTTTGCTCAAAGATAGTGGAGGCACTGTGCTTGAGCAGGTGATCTCGAATCTACCCTGGCAAGATGCCTTTACTTTGGGTTGTGGGGTCAATGTCGTGACAGGGACTTCAACAGGTTCCGCCCTGAAACACTTTGAGCCAAACTCTAATACCGTCAAGCAATTCACAGAAAATTATCGCTTTATCCAAAGTGATGAGCAAATGAACCGGGAAATTGAAGCATCGGCATCCGGTAAATACAATGTTCAGGGTGTGGTAATCAATGGCTCAGCCGCTTATTTAAGTAAAGTCGAATATTCGGAAGTGAGCACTACTCTCATTGCAGAGTATGAATTTCAAGACGTTCAGTATGCTGAAGCCGAGACTTACGAGTTGACCGATGAGGCAAAAAGTCTCCTTGGAGATCCCAGTGAGTTTCGTAAGCGATACGGCGATTATTTTATCTCTGGTGTTCGTCGAGGTTCACGCTTCGTTGCTATCTACACTTGCAAGGCGAATTCAGTTCAGCAGATGGATGAATTCAAAGCGAGCTTTGGCGCAGAAGCCCCAGAAGTCTTCTCGGCTGAAGGTAGTACACGATTCATGCAGGCAGTGAGCCGGGCATCTATCACCCTTACAGTAAATGTTGCCGCTGAAGGTTACCAAGGAGTAGCTCCCAGTGGGCCCTGGACACCGGAAAAGGTGATCGAAGCTTTGGAGTGGTTCAAAAAGAACGAGCAAGGCTCTCCTCTCCGCGCTAAACTAACGCACTACAGCACCATTGCTCCTCAGTACCCTCAATCAGTTGATATCTCCCCCGATATCTTTGTATCGCTTCGACAGCTCTACACAAAATTGTGGGACGTACGCTCTCGATATGATTCTTGCCCCCAAAACTATCAAGATCAACTCAAACAAGAGTACACAGCCTTCGACTACGGGGTTGTAGCCAATCAAAATATTTTGGCTACAGACTCAGCAAAGCTACTTGATTATCAGCAAAAAGCGGACGATCTACTGTCGAAGTTGACCGACATCGTCGCCCGTATGGATTTTTACACTAAGGTGAGAAATGTTGTCTCTACAGAGCCAGGTAATGGGCAAGAAATTAAAGAGGGTTCTGGGCAGCAAACATGGGCATACGGCTACAGCACATACACTAAAAGCAATGCTGTTGTCATTCACAGTACTCAACTGAATTACAAGGCATCGGGTCATGTTGGGCATCGTGGGAATACCTTTGAGTTTGGCCCCAATGGAAACTATCTTATTGTTGGCTGGCAGGTAGTTTCTAACTGGAATGATGGTACAAACGGCTCTTGGTGGAAGGGTACAGATCAAATTATCCTTGGCAGCTATGCATGTGTGCGTGTGAGATCCAAATACGATCGAGGCTGTGATTGGAGCCTTATCATTTATTACGTCGATGCCAAGGACTACCAGTTCTAAGGTGGTAGTCTAACGTTGATAGACGATTGCTTTAGAAGTCGATTTGATAGGCAAGTTCTATATCTAAGTAAAAGCTCTTGCTGAATTTAGATTTGATTTTGAATCTCTCCTAGTTTGCCCTTGTTTTTGATTCCAGGAGTACAAATTCTCGAAGAGCCGAATACTTTTTTCACCCCTTAGTTTTTAGCAAACTAGGGGGTTTTTCTGAAACATTTTCATCCTTTTGTGTGTACTGAGGGAAAAGTTATATGCCAGCAGCTTTGCGTAGACAGGTCATTGAAGGGACGGGCGATCGCGAGTCATGACACCTGAGTTTTGAGCCAATCTCGAAAGGCAGCGACAAGATCCAAATAATCAGTTGTGGCGGATTGCTCTAAAAAGTGGGTGATTTCAGCGATCGCGATATTAAGGCTTGATAGGTCTGCCAACTAATGCCAAAGAGCTGAACTTTTTGTTCAAGTTGTGTGAGGGTAGGGCTAACTATACAACTACTTTCTCTTGGTTGAGGGCGATCGCTTGTGGGATTTCCGCACTGGTTGGGTTTGTCAGGCATTCGTTACAGTGAGGAGTAATAGATAAACCGAAGAAAAAATAACCTATGAGTGCAAGTGCCACCCTTACCCAAAACCCCTTGCTGATTGGTAAAGGACTGCCCCCCTTTGATGCCATCAAGCCAGAGCATGTGGTTCCAGGGATTACACAACTGCTACAAGAGCTAGAGCAAGAACTGGCAACCCTAGAAGCCAACGTGCAGCCGACTTGGAGCAGCTTGGTTGAACCCCTCGACCATCTGAGCGATCGCATTGGTTGGAGTTGGGGGATTGTGGGGCACTTGATGGGCGTGAAAAACAGCCCGGAAATGCGGGAAGCCCATGAGCAAATGCAACCCCATGTCGTGCAGTTCTGGACAAAGCTTGGTCAAAGCAAACCTGTTTACGAAGGCTTCAAAGCACTACGAGATAGCGAAGCTTGGAACAGTTTAGAACCTGCTCAAAAGCGAATTATTGAGGCGGCCATTCGGGAAGCTGAGCTGTCCGGTGTGGGTTTGGAAGGTGAAGCCAAAGAGCGCTTCAATGCCATTCAGATGGAATTGGCCGAGCTGTCTACTCAGTTCTCCAATCATGTGTTGGATGCCACCAAAGCCTTCAGCATGACTCTGACGACTCCAGAAGAAGTAGACGGTTTACCTCCCAGCTTGCTCAGTTTGGCGGCTCAAGCGGCCCGTGCTGCGGGTGAAGAAAACGCTACTGCCGAAAATGGCCCCTGGCGAATCACCCTCGACTTTCCCAGCTACGGTCCCTTCATGCAATACAGCACTCGCTCGGACTTGCGGGAAAAACTCTACAAAGCTTTTATCAGCCGTGCTTCGGATGGTGATCTCGATAACCGTCCGCTGATCGATCGCATCCTGACTTTACGCAAAGAACAAGCCCAACTCCTCGGCTTCGACAACTACGCCGAACTCAGCTTAGCCAGCAAAATGGCTCCCAACGTCGCAGCAGTGGAGCAGTTGATGGAAGAACTGCGTCACGTCAGTTACGATGCAGCGGTGAAAGATTTGGCTGACCTGAAAGCTTATGCCGCTTCCAAAGGAGAGACGGGTGAGCTAAAGCATTGGGATGTCAGCTACTGGGCCGAGCGGCAGCGGGAAGAAAAGTTCGCCTTCAACGATGAAGAACTGCGCCCCTACTTCCCCTTGCCACAAGTGTTAGATGGTTTGTTTGGTCTCGCCAAGCGCTTGTTTGGTGTCACCATTACGGCTGCTGATGGTCAGGCTCCCGTGTGGCATGAGGATGTTCGCTACTTCCAAATCTCCGATGAAAGTGGAGAAGCGATCGCCTACTTCTACCTCGACCCCTACAGCCGACCTGCTGAGAAGCGGGGTGGTGCCTGGATGGATGATTGCGTCAATCGCGCCAAGCTCACCGTCGAAGGCAAAGCTAGCACTCGTCTGCCTGTGGCTTACTTGGTGTGCAACCAAACCCCACCGATCGATGGCAAGCCCAGCTTGATGAACTTCCGCGAAGTCGAGACCCTGTTCCACGAGTTTGGTCACGGTCTCCAGCACATGCTGACCAAAGTCGATTACTCTGGTGCCGCTGGGATTCGCAACATTGAATGGGATGCGGTGGAGTTGCCCAGCCAGTTTATGGAGAACTGGTGCTACGATCGCGCCACATTATTCAGCATGGCGAAGCACTACGAAACCGGGGAAACCTTGCCAGAGCACTACTACGACAAACTCTTGGCGGCACGTAACTACATGAGTGGTAGCGGCATGTTGCGGCAACTGCACTTCAGCTTGCTCGACATTGCTCTCCACGCCCACTATCAACCCGGTGGTAGCGAAACGGTGCAAGATGTGCGCCAACGCTTAGCCGAAACCACAACTGTCATGCCCCCCCTCCCCGAAGATGCGTTCCTCTGCGCCTTTGGTCACATCTTTGCAGGCGGATATGCAGCGGGCTACTACAGCTATAAGTGGGCAGAAGTTCTCAGTGCCGATGCCTTTGCTGCCTTTGAAGAAGCTGGTTTGGAGAACTCAGAGGCGATCGCAGATACAGGCAAGCGTTTCCGGGAGACAGTCTTAGCGCTGGGTGGCAGTGAGCACCCCATGGAGGTATTCAAAGCCTTCCGGGGACGTGAACCTAGCACAGAGCCATTGCTGCGGCATAGCGGGTTAATGACTGCGGCTTAAGGCTCTGCAAAAAAAGCTGTGACTTTAACAGGCGCATCCTATTTCGGAAGAGGGTGCGTCTTTCTTTTAACCTTTCTGCTGTGTAGCCATAACAAGCATCCAATTGGGATCAAATTGGGATCAAAATCAATCTAAAGTTTTTGCCAATTTGCCTAAAATCAATGGTTAACTCAACCAAGGTGATTCAAATATTGTCTAGATAAACTCAATAAAAACCCCTATCGAATTCCAGAAATCAGAACACCATCTCTGTGAGCACGCTCGATAGAATAACGACGTTGCCATGCTACTCAAGAGGGAAAAGTAAGCACTCACGCCAGCTACAAAACTCTGTCCTTTAGTAAGATGGCTCGACTTCAGCCCTCGCTTATTTTGAAAGAGCAATTGTGCAAATTCAAAGCTTATCTCAATTGACGAGCTGAAAGTGGTGGGGCTATGGCTTGCGATCGCGTTGGTTGATTTTAATACCTGGTTATTTTTCGGCTGCAATCTTCAGCTTGTTTGAGATTTAAGTAATTTGTGCTACTGCATTTTGACAGCGATTTGCCGACCATAGATTTAAGCCCATCCCAGTGTTGCCGCTACTCAAGTTTTGATAGAGCTATTTAACCCATGTTTGGATTTTTATTTTTCGCTGTTCTCTTGCTGCTGGTGTTTCTCTTTGTTACCCAAAACCGAACTCAGCAAGGGTTTGCCTGGTGGGTAGAAATTGCGACCGAGCGGCCTAAGTGCCTTTACTATTTCGGACCGTTTAACAGTGCTGAAGAAGCAAAACAGGCTCAGGCTGGCTACATCGAAGATTTAGAACAAGAAGGCAACCAGGGCATTACCGTTGCTGTCAAGTGGTGCCAACCTCAAGAGTTGACCATTGATGAAGAGCAACTGACCTATAGCTAGGGGTTGGTGCATTTCAACGCTCTGTAGGAACTTTAGGCTTTTGCGATCGCTGTCCAAACCAGTCCGGGAGGTGCGGCGATCGCAAGAATAGTTGTGTGAAATAGTAGGTGTTGCCGTCACGCCAAATGCCCACTCCAGTTTCGCGATAGTCGGCGTAGAGAATATTGTCGCGGTGACCGGGGCTATTCATCCATCCCTCAATTGAAAGCGGGACTGGTTGAGGTGCGTTGATGCTCTTAAACAAATTTTCGCCCACAACCCAATAAGTAATCCCTGCGGATCGAGTTCGTTCTCCAACTTGCTTGCCATCGACACCCGTGTGGCTAAAGAAATCGTGCTGAGCCATCTGGCGGCTATAATCGCGAGCCACCCCTGCCAATTTCTCATTGGGTTCGAGGGGTTCTAATCCATGCTCTGCGCGAATTTGATTAATCTCCTGTCGTACCCGTGTTTCCATCTCAGCGATCGCGGGTGTTTGTGGGAGTGAGGGCTGAGTCGGCTGGGCAGGTGTGTGATTTGGGAAGTGATGGGGTAGGCTTGGCAACCTCTCGGTCACTGACTGGCACCCAATCAAGCCAATCGTCAGCGCGATCGCAAGCCATTGATGTGATTGCGTCATGACTATTTCCCGCAGCCACAATGTTCAAGATGTTTTTAAGATAGCGCTCCCGATCCTGGGTTGACTCACAAGTAGGTCTTAAGAGGGGTGCTATTCCTACCTACTTAAGCCACGATCAACAGAGAGCACATCTACGTGAGGAGATTATCAGCGTGATTTCGCCGTGGCGAAGTCCACTCCCGCTAGAAGAGTCCACAATGCAAGAAATGGTTGTCTACTTTTATAGCGGTAGCTGGATACCCATCATGTTTTGTCGGTTGGCAGAGGCGATCGCGCTACATCAAAAGGCTCGTAGGGAAGGCAAAGAACTCTTTGTATTTCCACCGGATGTTGACCCGCGTGACCCCTCTCATTTCACCCCGTCACACCCTTCGACCAACGCTCATGACCTGGTTGAGTCAAAAGGTGTACGTATCTAGATACTCTAAATATTAAAAAAATATAAAGAATCTATCTTTGTGCTGAGTCTCTAAAGATCTACCTTGAGACATAGCCAGCAGATCAAGGACTATATGGACTTCTCAACAATGACCCCCAGCCTTCGCCAGAAGACTAGGGGTTATAAGCATGTAAATGAAAATTAAGCGATCGCTGGCTCTTGGGTACGTTGTTGCTGAGCGAGTTCTAGAAGGCGACGAATGCGCTCTTCTGTAGGTGGGTGAGTGCGAAAGAGAGATTGCAACCCTTCAGCCGAAAGCGGATTGACAATCAACAACGGTGATAAAGCTGGGTTACCGTTCATCGGGATTTGATGACCGATCGCCTCTAGCTTCTCTAGAGCTCTTGCTAGGGCAGTTGGGTTGCCTGTGATTTCTGCTGAACCTACATCCGCTGCAAACTCCCGTGTGCGAGAAATGGCGAATTGAATCAAACTGGCAGCGATCGGTGCTAAGACAATCAGAAACAAAATAGCGAACGGGTTGTTACCTCGGCGTGTGTCTCGCGTGATTGGCCCATACAAGGCACCCAAAGTCAAAATACGGCCTGCAAAGGTAATAGCACCTGCTAAAGTACCCGCGACAGCTTGTGTCAAAGTGTCACGATTGCGAATGTGAGTCAACTCGTGAGCTAAGACACCCGCCAGTTCTTCGGTTGATAACAGTTGAACAATGCCCTCAGTCACCGCGATCGCTGAGTGGTTGGGGTCACGCCCTGTGGCAAACGCATTTGGGGATTGGGTTGGAACCACAAACAACTTGGGCATCGGAATTTGAGCGCGATCGCTGAGCGAAGCAACCAGGTCATACAATTGCGGAGCTTCTTCACGCGCGATCGGTTGAGCTTGGTACGCAGCCAATGCCGCCTTGTCTGAGTAGTACCAAGAGCTGAAGCTTGTAAAAGCAGCTAAGGCCAAGCCGATATACAGCCCTTGCTCATTGCCCATTAAATAATAACTACCTAAAACAATTAATCCACTGAGCAGACCCAACAAGGCTGCTGTTTTCAGTTGGTTCCCAAACATCGATTTTCACCAGTCGCTTTTCTAAAAGTGCTTGACCGTTATTCTTATGCTCTTAAAATGTCAAACTTTCTAGGCTTCTGGTCTCTGCCTGCTGAAAGAACCTCTGATCTTCCGGTGGTACGGTGCTAGGTTTACTGGCTATAAGCGGCTGTCTTGATGTCCTTTAAAACATCCCCCTCAGTTTCCCAAACTATCTGAGAAACCAAGGGGGATATAGCTTTGAAAAAATTTCTATGCTCTCCTCGCTGTAAATAGCAAGGTGGCGATCGCGTCTCTGGCAAACTTACCGATTAACCGACGCTGAGTTCGGGCCAGTGAGAAATAGCTTGAACAACAATCGCTTTCTGTTCAGCGGTAAGGCCAACTAGCGACTCAACCCAGAGTTTGAGCAGTTGTTCGCGGCTTGTGCTGTTTGGAATCGGAGACATACAATGGGCTCCAAAATGCTTCTTCCCATAGCATGCATGAATTTAGCACATCTTTCCTGCGTCAGACTGCGGAATCTTCTCAGCTAAAAATTTTCCGATCGGTAGATATCCCGAGATTACGATCGCTTGTGCATCCGGGCTAGTAAAGCTTTGCCAGCTTCTCGCTTCACCCCTGGAACCAACTCTAGAGGGCCACGCACCAGCATGGAATTGATCTTGTCAATACTAATACCGCGAGCGACCCACTGCTCTTCGTTAGCATCTTCGGCTAATGCTGCGTAAACCACTCGTTTGATGCCGACAAAAGAGATAGCAGAAAGACACATCAGGCAAGGCTCTAGAGTCACATAGATACATAAGTCTTCTTTCTCTTCTGGGGTCATTTCGCTGAGGCGATGAGCCGCTTGTCGCAACACCGTCATTTCCCCATGAGCAGTCATATCTTTGGTTTCTTCAAACGTGTTGTGCCCGATCGCCAAAATTTCATCGCGCCAAAGAATTAACGCTCCAACTCCTGCCTTGCCCTGATCGATGGCTCGATTTGCTTCTTCTAGCACTTTGTCGATCATGGCTTCATCCAACGGGGTTGGCTTTTTGAGGTTGGCTGAGCGCAGTTCTTCGGGGGGAGTTGAGTAAGCAGTCACTGTAAAAGTCTCCTGATATCTAATGCAAATAAAAGTGCTATCTAAAATCACGGTCGCGATCGCCCTAATCCTAATCAACCGTAGTTTTGAGCAAAACGCTTCAGTCTGGAGGCTGAAAGGTCGTAGTTGAGGAGCCGATCGCAATTCAGTGATTACCCTTGTCAAACCAACTCTCAAAAGCGGGCTAACTGAGAAAGACCAACGACTGTTAGTTGAGGGGTGTATGACTTATTGCCTGAGAGTTGCCGACTTGCCCAGTCACGATCGTCCGCGCGAGCGATTGCTGAC
>CBIHQL010000063.1:0-12713 GCA_966211855.1 uncultured bacterium | reverse complement strand
GAGGGGGGCGCACAAGTCCACCAGTTTTTGGGGCGGTTTGTAGAGATCACCCCCTTTGTTGTTGGGGCTGATGATAAACACGCCCATATCGTGCTGTTGAGCAGCCGCGATCGCAGGCCAATTGAGTTGATTGATGTAGTACCAGTGCAGGTTGACATAATCGAACTGATCGGTCGCAATTCCACGCAAAATGACATCAAGCGGCGCATGGGTAGAAAAACCGATAAAGCGAACTCGACCTTGCGATCGCAGTGTTTGGGCAACTTCTAAGCAACCCCCCGGACGCAAGCAGTAGTCCATCAATTCAGCATTATTTACGCCATGCAGTGACAGCAGATCGACATGCTCAAGCTGCAAATAAGCCATCGACTGCTCGAAGGTTTGCAGAAATTCTTGCGGATCGGCAGTCGGGATCACCTTGGTCTGCACAATCATCTGGTCGCGCGGCAGTCTGGGCAGCACAGATCCCAGTTGCATTTCAGAACTGCCGTACCCCCGTGCAGTTTCAATATGGTTGATTCCCAGTTCTAGCGATCGCCGTACCGTGGCTTCTAAGTTTTGTTGGTTGTCAGCAGGAATCTCACTGGCAGGCACATCTTGCCATTTGTACTGGTAGCGCATTCCGCCGCAAGAAAACACGGGCATGGACAGCTCAGTTCGTCCAAATCGTCGGTACTGCATGATCGGGGTATCAACTATCGTGGGGCAATAATGTTAACAAAGATAACAAAAAGCTCAAAACGATTTGCAGTATTCCGTTTCGACTTCGGCGATCGCGATAAGAAAGATAGGGCGAAGCATTTGTAGCTAGATCTTGCTCATCAGCGGAAGTGATAGAACAAATGCTTCGCCCCTACAGGTTTTATAAATTGAATGATTAGGCTTCGCGGACGATGGGTTGACCGTCTTTGACTTCGCCGACTAAGACGAGATCGGTGAGACCTACAAACAATCCGTTTTCTAAAACGCCGGGGATGTTGTTGATGGTTTTTTCCATCTCGGCGGGGTTATCGATGCTGTCGAACTTAACATCCAGCACCATGTTGCCTTGGTCGGTGATTACTGGGCCAGCTTTCTTCACGCCCATGCGTAGTTCGGGTTTACCACCGAGCTTTTCGAGGGCGCGCGCGACGGGGGTGATTGCCATGGGGAGCACTTCTACAGGCAGTTTGAAGGTGCTGCCTAAGCGATCGACTAACTTAGAGCTATCAACGACAACAATAAACTCTTTGGCTAGGGCATCAACCAGCTTTTCACGCGTATGAGCAGCCCCGCCCCCTTTGATTAAATTGTGTTGCGGATCGACTTCGTCAGCGCCATCGATCGCGACATCAATCTCCTCGATTTCATCTAAGGTTACCAAGGGAATGCCATACTGCTTCGCCAATACAGATGATTGAAATGAAGTGGGCACGCCTTTGATGTCTTTGAGATCACCCGCTTGCAGGCGTTCTCCCAAATATTGAATCATCAATGCTGCGGTTGACCCGGAGCCTAACCCCACAATTTGACCAGAGTGCACACGGGCGGCTGCGGCCTTGGCAACCTCTTCTTTCATCAACTGAATGGGGTCTACTGACGCGGTCATTCCGAAAACTCCTTGCGCGTATCTGATTAATCTTCACGGTCTAGCATGACCCAAAGTGAGACGGCTGGCTAGTATCCCGGTTTTAGGCGGCAGAGACAGGTTGTAATTCGGTTAAGTCTAAAGAACCAAGAGAATGTTTTGATGAATCGGGGCTAAGGGGTAAAAGATGAGGGTATTTGATGGGGAGTTCGATCACAAACTCGCTGCCTTTACCAATCTCTGAGTGAAAGTGCAATCGCCCCTGATGTTGATGCACAACGATTTGATAGCTCATCGTCAACCCCAGCCCAGTCCCTTGACCAATCTCTTTGGTGGTGAAGAAGGGGTCAAATATTTTTGAGTGTAGTTCAGGCGGAATCCCAGGGCCGTTATCAGCGATCGCGACTCGGATCACATACTCGCCTAGAGTTTGACCTGGCAACAGCTCGGTGCGGATGGTAATCGTTTTTGCCTCCACGGGCCAGCGGTTGAGAGCTTCGATCGCATTGGTCAGCAAGCTCATAAACACTTGGTTCAACTGCCGAGGGTAGCATTCGATAGCAGGTAGCTCACCATAACAACGCTGTACCCGAATTTCAGTTAATTGGCTCTGCAAAATAAACAAGGTGCTATCTAAGCCATCGTGTAAGTTAGCGCTTTTGCGGCTGGCTTCATCGAGGCGAGCAAAGTTACGCAGTGACAGCACCACTTCCCGAATCCGAGAGGCTCCCCCCTTCATAGAACCGAGAATCTGAGCTAAATCTTTGAGCAAAAAGTCTAGCTCGGCCTCTTCAATCAAGGCTTGAATTTCAGCATTGGGTTGCGGATAGAAACGCTGATAAGCGGTAAGGATTTCGTGGAGCGATCGCACATACCGATCTACATAGGGAATGTTGCCGTAAATAAAACTCACCGGGTTATTAATTTCATGAGCAACCCCCGCTACCATTTGCCCCAAGCTTGACATCTTTTCGCTGTGAATCAGTTGAGCTTGGGTGAGCTGCAACTCTTGCAAAGCGGCAGCTAAGTGACGAGCCTGGGCAGCGCTTTCAAGAGCTTGTTGTTGAGTTCGGGCATAGAGGTGCGCTTGTTGAATTGAAATCGCCAATTGATCGGCGACGGCTTGGGCAAGTTGTTGATCATTTTGCGACCAATAGCGGGCGTACGCACATTGATTGAGATACAGGATCGCGTGTAGGGCACCATTGGCTTGAACTGGAATCACCAACGAGGATTGAATTTGAGCCTGTTGATATTCAATGTTGTGCGGCCCAATTCGTTCATCTTGGCTGACATCCGAAATCACAACAGGTTCGCGATGTTGAATCACCCATTGTGTAATCGGGCCATGGGTATCGAAGTCATCTAGTGAACTCGGAAATGGTGACCGACAAATTTCGTAGAGATATTTGCGTCGAAAGGCTGCTTCGGGTGAGGTTTCTGCATCGACTGAAGTGGTTAAGGGGTGAATGCCTAACTCTTCTGGATCTTCGACCAAATGCACCAAACAGCGATCGGCCTGTAGTGCTTCTAATAGTTGGGCGATCGCCTGGGTCAAAATCGTTTCTAAATCAAAACTCTGACGCGTCTGGCTGGTGATTTGATTGACGAGCTGTTCTCGTTGGGCTTGCCGTTGAGTTTTTTCATAAAGGCGAGCTTGGCGAATCGCAATTTCTAACTGCTGTGCTAAAGACTGAATAAACTCAATCTCCGAGCTGGGCCACTGACGGGGCTGGTCTGATAAGCAAGCTAAATAACCGACTGAGCCTGCCTGATCTGCCAGAGGAATCAGCAAATTAGCTTTTGCCCCCAAAATAGAAGCCGCACCCCTCTGAACTTCTGACTTTTGCCTAGAGCGCTGCCAAAGATGCAACCATGGCTGGAGTCTGCTGCCATTCGGATTGCCTGTAGTGACGACCATCTGCCCTTGCTCAATTGCCGAGGCGACGTCACCCATCTCTTCTAAAGGGATATAGCCTAATCGGGATCTAGGTGAGGTTTGGCGCGATCGCTCACACACAACCTGAACCCGCTTTGTGTCATCGAAATACCAAAAAAATGCGCAGTAATCTAAGTCCAGCAGTTTGCCAATTTCGTCGACTGCTGTTTGTAAAACTACTTTGAGTTCGAGAGAATTACGGATGCGATCGACAATCTTACGCAGCAAGGCGCTGTGTTGGTAATGTCGATTTAACAGCAATGGATTAACCAGAAGGGCAGAAGGCAACACACGACGTAGCAGGGAAGGAACCATAAATCACTAGAGAGTTTACCACCTGAACGGAGGTCTTTCTAGATAAAAAATCACACCCATCAATGAGTATGAAAGTCCTTTGAAGATGACTGGTTTTGATGAAAACTTCAGTAGTGTATTTAACAGTTCATTAGCCGTATTCTCTATGACCTCTAGCATCATTGGCTAACTGCAACTACCAAAAAATTTTGCAAATTAGAAAACCTAATCTCTGGGATAACAAGGAATCGCCGCAGTTGTGCTACAAGTAAGACAGTACCTAGGGACACTGGGAAACTACCGTTTTATTCAAAGTCGGTATATGCTTGGAGCAATTCCACAGCTTGCTAAATGGAGTTGCTAGGCTAAGGCGCGATCGCCTCGGCTCCGTTGCGAACCCTAAGGGGCAAAAGTGCTCTAGAAGAAAGCAACGCAACCAAGAATCCTGTTGCTTGTCAATAGGAATGTCCAGTAGAATGCAGCGCTGTAGTTAACTAACAGATTGTTATTTTTGCCATAGTTTGCGCAAGAGGAGTGTTATGAAGAAATTTATTGGTTTGGCTTTGGCTCTTAGCTTGGCTGCCGTTCTTGGCGCTTGTGCTAATGATGGTGGTACAGATGGTGCTAGCCCCTCCCCGGCTGAATCTCCTGCTGCTTCTCCCACCACTTCTCCCTAGGCGATCGCTGAGATTTTTTCAAGCATCGCTTCTTGGATAACGCCAAACCTCAGGCGCGGCGTTGAGTAATCTGAGCGGCAAAGCCATGAGATGCTCCTCACACTTTTTTCTCAAGCATTTTAGTGATTTGCCCACTTAAAATTACAAATCAAGGTCAAGCTTCGGGGAGATTGTCTTTTGCCTCGTACCAAGTTTATGCAGACGTGTCTTTTTAGAGGTTTATCACTTCTTGAGACACGAGATGTCAGATCTGAATTTGACCTAGTAGCTAATCAAAACTAGCTGCATAAGCCTGGATAACCTCCGGGCTTTTTTAATAGGGAGTTTATTCGGTTGCCAAAAACAAACAGTATCAACCCTGCTTGGCAAATGCTCTGGTTAAATCGCCAGCTTGGGATCGGTCTAGGACTGGCAGTGATGCTCGGTGCTGTGCATCCCACGCTGAGTCTGCCTCCACCAGAAGATATACCTGAAGAAATTTTACGTACCGAAATTATTGTAAATGCGCGATCGCCCGTAGATGGTCAGCCTTTGACCCCGGCTGAGTATGCTGAGCTACAAGCGCAACTTGAGGCTGGCCCTCCCTTAGAACCCAAGGTGTCGTCGCAGGTTAGAGAAACCATTGAGCTACTGCGTCTGCGTAGATTTATTCGGACTTTTTTCCCCTTCCTCTTGCGTTGATGCTGTCTAAATCACGCTTAGGATGTGTATCGGCTTAGGGATGACAAAGCTAAAGCGATCGCATTCAATGAAAAGCGTTGGGGCCTACGTGTCTCAACGTCTTTTTGATTTAGCCAATATCATGAAAATGTCTGAATTTTGGTAGATGATTTGAGACTCTGGCTATGATTTGCTACGGTTTACTACAGTTCATTACTTGATCTTTACATTTAAGTTCTCATCCAAAATCTCCTTGGGTCTTGGTACATCCTTTGAGTGTGGTGACTTCACTGGCTCAAGCGCGATCGCTGCTAGATGACTCAGTTCAAATTAAGTTTTTGGCAATTTAGACCCTGTTTGATATCCACCCTTTGGTATTACAAACCCTGTTCATCTCTAGTTGAACGTATTCAGTAACTTCGTTTAGGTAGGTAGTTTCATGTCAACGACCGTCGCCCTTGAGCAAATTGAGCGGATTGTCTGGAATCAACATCAAAATCCATTTGAGGTGTTGGGTCCTCATACAATGCAGCAAGATGGTAAAACCGTCTGGGTTGTCCGCGCCTATTTGCCCAATGCTGATGCTGCCTGGGTGCTACGCCCCGAAGAGCGTACCGAATATCCAATGCACCCAGTCCATCATCCGCATTTTTTTGAATGTGTAATTGATATTCCAGAACTCGCTAACTATCAACTGCGCATCAAAGAAGGGGAGCACGAACGTGTCATTTACGATCCCTACGCTTTTCGTTCGCCTTACATTACAGATTTTGATGTCCACCTCTTTGCAGAAGGCAACCATCACCGCATTTACGAAAAACTAGGTGCGCATCTGACCGAGTTGGATGGTGTGCAAGGGGTGTACTTTGCCGTGTGGGCACCCAACGCCCGCAACGTTTCCCTTCTGGGGGACTTCAACCACTGGGATGGTCGCAAGCACCAAATGCGCAAAGGCCCAACCGGAATTTGGGAGCTGTTTATTCCGGGGTTGAAAGAGGGCGATCGCTACAAATATGAAATCAAAAACCAAGCGGGTCACATTTACGAAAAATCTGATCCCTATGGGTTCCAGCAAGAAGTCCGACCCAAGACCGCATCCATCGTCACCAATCTAGACAGCTACGACTGGCAAGACGAAGCTTGGATGGAGCAACGACGGCACAGCGATCCTCTAACTCAACCCATTTCAGTCTATGAAGTCCACTTAGGCTCTTGGCTACACGGAGCCTCTGCAGAGCCCGCCCGCTTGCCCAACGGAGAGCTTGAACCCGTCGTACCGGTCTCTGATCTAAAGCCAGGTGCCCGTTTCTTGACCTACCGTGAATTAGCCGATCGCTTAATTCCGTATGTCAAAGAATTGGGCTTCACTCATATTGAGCTACTCCCGATCGCAGAGCATCCCTTTGATGGTTCCTGGGGCTATCAGGTGATTGGTTACTATGCCTGCACCTCTCGCTACGGCACCCCTCACGACCTGATGTACTTTATCGACCAATGTCACCAAAACGGGATTGGTGTCATTGTTGACTGGGTTCCCGGACACTTTCCTAAAGATGGGCATGGTTTAGCTAACTTTGATGGCACCCACCTTTACGAACATGCCGACCCACGCAAAGGTGAGCACAAAGAATGGGGCACTCTAGTCTTCAACTATGGTCGCCATGAAGTGCGTAACTATCTAGTGTCCAACGCCCTGTTCTGGTTCGACAAATATCACATTGATGGCGTTCGTGTTGATGCTGTCGCTTCCATGCTCTATCTAGACTATTGCCGCAAAGAAGGTGAGTGGCTCCCCAACCAATACGGTGGGCGCGAAAACATTGAAGCAGCTGATTTCCTCCGGCAAGCCAATCACGTAATTTTCAGCTACTTCCCTGGCATCCTCTCGATCGCCGAAGAGTCTACCTCTTGGCCGATGGTGTCTTGGCCGACTTATATGGGTGGCTTAGGCTTTAACCTCAAGTGGAATATGGGTTGGATGCACGACATGCTCGACTACTTCAGCATGGATCCGTGGTTCCGCCAGTTCCACCAAAACAACGTCACCTTCAGCATCATGTACGCCTTCAGCGAAAACTTTATGCTAGCGCTCTCCCACGATGAGGTGGTGCATGGCAAGAGCAACATGATCGGCAAAATGCCTGGTGATGAATGGCAGAAATATGCAAACTTGCGCTGCCTCTACGCCTACATGTTCACCCACCCCGGCAAGAAAACGCTCTTTATGAGCATGGAGTTTGGTCAGTGGAGTGAATGGAACGTCTGGGCCGATTTGGAATGGCATTTGCTACAGTACGATGCGCCCCAAAAGCTCAAGCAATTTGTTACAGATCTGAACCAGCTTTACCGCACACAACCAGCACTCTACAGTCAAGATTTTTCGTTTGATGGGTTTGAGTGGATTGACTGTAGCGATAATCGGCACAGTGTCGTTGCCTTTATCCGCAAGTCTAAAGATCCCGACGAATTTGTTGTTACAGTCTGCAATTTCACACCCCAACCCCATGCCCACTATCGCATTGGTGTTCCTGAGGCAGGTTTCTATACAGAGCTATTTAACACGGATGCTCGCAAGTACGGCGGTAGCAATATGGGCAACTTAGGCGGCAAATGGACTGATGAATGGTCTTACCACAACCGTCCTTACTCGCTAGATCTATGCTTGCCACCCTTAGGTGTTGTAGTGCTCAAATTCGATCGCGAGAAAACCGAAACTGCAAAAGCTGGACTGTCTTCGGTTGACTAATTCAGCTACTGAATAAATCCTAAAGCTTCAATTTGCTAACGCTTGCAAGAGGAGTATCCTACTCTTTTAGCAGGCGTTAGTGTTGTGTCTCAATAGCAAAATCTACCATTTTGTTGAGTGGGACGTTCTTTAGCTGTTCGGATTGCTCCAATTAATGTAGATGTAATCACACAGCGTTTTGCTTTACCACCTTGACGCGCTACAAATGTGACTCTGCCCAACTGTCCATTGAGATTGCCCTTATAGTTAAATTGCACCCGCCAAATACCATTTGACTGTACAAAAGTTGTTTCAGCTTCGTCAATTTCAATAGCGGAATCTAGAGAATTCCAATTGTTAGTAGGAATTGTATTGGACTGTGGATGAACAAGCCATTGAGCAACGTTGCTCTGTTGTCGAAAGCTCACTTGCCAAGTCATTTTATCTCGCTTGGCATTACTTTTTGCTTCTTCAAGCGCTCGATGAATTTGGCTCTGACCTGTGTTGAGACGCTGTACATCTAGGAAGGTAAGCCAGCTTGGAGCCGCGATCGCACTCAAAATCCCGATAATGAATAAAACCGATAAAAGTTCCAGTAGTGTATAACCTGAAGTATCTGATTTGTATTTAATTCCTAATTTATAAAGACATAAAAAATCTAGACGCATAGGCACCCTGTTAGCATTTTTTGGCTTGATTTAGGGTTCCCAAAGTGTCTAGATATATCGCTGACTTTATAATAATTACATCAGCCTATTTGATTGAGAAAAGTTATGCTGCCGGACTACAACCTGTACCGTTGGATGTATTATAAGGGCCTTTGTCAGTAATTAAAGAGCCTAATAGTGTGACAACCTTAACGCATCGCTTGGTTCCACTAGTTGGTGACGTAGAGTTGCTGCCTCGAGGCACTGCGACTGTAATATCTAAGCCTGTATCGCTTGAAGATGGCAAAATTCCCAAGTAGTTAAAAGTAACTGTTCCCTCAGAATAACTCGCCGAATTATTGATCTTATTAAAACCACTGGCATCATTGATATTAGTTCTTAACCAAACTTGACCAGATTTGAGATCTTGTACCAAAGGCTTCCAAGCTGCTGAATTGATAACTTGCTTTGAGTCGTTACTATTACTTTTAGATTTGTCTGTTGAATAAACAGCGTACTGAGGAATGCCAGATGGTGAGGTTCTAAAACTAACGCTGTAGCTTAACTTCGTTTTCCTAGCTTCGCTTTGAGCATCTTGAAGAGCACGTAGTATTGCATCTTGAGCGACATTAACCCGCCTTTGATTCACAAAAGCAAGCCAACTAGGAGCTGCGATCGCACTCAAAATACCAATAATTAGAATAACTACCACAACCTCTAGCAAAGTAAAGCCAGAGCTTTTATCACTTTTTGCTGGAACTAGCTGGGGAGCACGCCGTACTTTAAGCGTCTGTCCAGGTTCAGTCTGCTGTAGTTTTCTTAGTAGAGTTGTGGAATACATAGTTTTTCGTTTGATAGAGTGTGGTGATTGAAGTGTGTCTCACTGACTGCTGAGTAATCCACGCCCTTGAACTTGAACACTTGAGGTTGGGAAGTAAATTGCTTGAGCTGCCGAATAACCTGTACTGCGGTTCATTCTGGCAAGAGCATTGCCTCGAATGAAAACTTGTGCTGAGTTTCTAGAGGGTGCCACACAAGCGTAAAAACCACCCGCGATCGTTGGAGGAGTTTGCGACGATCCAGTTGGACAGGCCGCAGAAATTGCATTAGCTCCGGTCGTTTGGTCAATATAGTCAACCAACACCATCGCGTCAACGTTATACGCAGTAGTACCCTTTTTCCATCGGTTCATCTTTTCTTGTAAAGCACTACCAGGTAGGCTTAAGTCAAATAGCTGAAACCCGTTGCTCGGCGCATATCCAGATAAATAATTAGGACTTGTTACGCTGCCAGGATTGGCAGGGTTCCTGACTCCATCCTGAATTTGAAACCTAGTAATTCTCGCCGCCGAAGACCATGTAGGGCTATTATCGCGAACTAAGTAATAAGCCACTAACGAGTATACGTACGTGTCATCATAGCCAACGGTTGCCCCGCTACTATTTTTGACTGGAACAATATCTGGTAAAAATTCACGTTTCCAAAAGACCAGTACGGGTGTGCATGTTGCAGTGCTAGGACAGTTACCCACTCCCCCCGATTCTGGTGGGATCTGGTTTTTGATGCCTGACGTGGTTGGGTCTGAGGTCGAAACTTTTGTTAAGCCATCAGCATCATAGATATAGACTGCTTGGGCTACATCTTGGGTGATGTAGTCAAGTGCTTGCTGAACTTCTTGCTCAGAAAAAGATTTTGCTTGCTCTCTACGATCTGTTTCTAGGATGTTAATCATAAAGGCTAGCAATGGCCCAATGACTAGCACTGCCAAAATCATTGACACTAGCAGTTCTATGAGCGTAAAGCCTTTGTCTTTTTGGGGTGACTGGTGGCACTTACGCTGGGCACGTAAGAGAAATCTGAGCGTACTAATCATGCTACAGCCTCTTTGTCATACATGGGTTAGCTTGAGTGGCTTGGTCACTGAGACAGGGTGAATGAAATTGTTGATTAACAACCCCCTAGACGGGTGCAGAGATCTCGATAGCTCGTGCCAGAGGTGCTAATTTGGGTTGTCATTTCAACTAAGGGTGCTTTGCGTTTACCCATACCAGCAGTGACAGGAGACTGGCTGACTCTAGTGGGATCATTTTTTAATAAACTGCCACTGTCTCTAAAGCCATCTGCTCGATAAACCCGCAATCCTAAACGGTAACCATCGGCTGGATCATCAGTGGTTGCAGTAAGGTAGCTACGAAACCCTTGAATGACAAAGTCTCTAAAGCTATCGGTTGTACAGCCGCCACCATCTAAATCTACGCAGTAAACCCCAACCGGAGCGGTGCAGTAAGCATTGGCTGTTGGACAATTCAAACTTCCACTGGTGGGGACGGAAACCTTACCCAGAAAGTACTCAGTGGTTGTCAGTTTAGATTCAGTAGGTACCGTAGGAGGGGCCGCGATCGCCCCTGTTCTGATGCCATCCAAGTAGCTTCTGGCTGCCTGAGTCGCAAGTTCTACACGCCGAGCTTGGACACGGGTCGCCACTGAAAAGACAATGGCAGGCGCGATCGCACTCATCAGAATGGCAACCACGATGATTGCTACTAGCGACTCGATGATCGTGAATCCAGCCTGACGATTTTGAGATTGCGAGGGTTGGGAGTCAAGGGTTTTCATAATTAGCTACTCGGTATGGCATCTACGACTCAGCTTCTAAAGCGCTTGGCTGTGGTTACTTGGTGTAATCTGCCAGAGGGCGACAAGACTTGTCAGCCGCAGAAGGAGTCCTATTTGGAAGTTCAACAGTATCAACAGCGTAAGCCGAATAGTTATAGGTGTTCGACGCAGTTTTCTCACCTACAGCAGCACAGAGTAGAGGTCTGACCCATTCGTCGTCACGCCCAACTTCTCTAAAGAACTCGTTAGGTGCTCCAGCAGGAGGAATCGTGAAGCGCTGTGAGAATAGGTCAGGCAACTGAGATAGTAAGGCTACATCAAAACCCCATTTACGAGTAGGTGGTGTGTAGAAAGGAACCCTACCACCTTCATTATCGGTTTTGTAGGTTGTTGCGTAGTCAAACAAACTTGTGGGTTCAAAGCCATTTGAAACCGGAACCAAAGGTGCAGTGGCAAAATTACTCCGCTTAAGTTGGATGAATGAGCCACTAATGCGAGAGTCAACGCCGCTCCAGGTTTCTAAGAAGCGCACAAAGTTTTGCAGACCACCGTTGTCTTCAGTGGGGTATGTTTTTGTCGCTTTAGGGTCAACCCGAGCTGGAGTGTCACCTGATGCAAAAACTGCATTAACAGTAGTTGAAGCAGCTTTTTGTATCCAGTTAGTTGCCTTAGCATCACTGTTGGTGGTGGTGCTTGGAGTCCGAGTGGTATTTTGCAATTGCAGAACCGGCCAAACCATCGGTTGCCCGTCGGCAGATCCGGCCGTAATAGTAACCCCATTCGGGTCAATGTTAGGTGCTGTAGTAAAGCCTAAGAATCGACCGCCGTCAATTTTGGTATACGCACCAATCGTTGGAGCAGAAGACTTGCCAAGAAAGTTACCAACAAAGCTATGTGGCACTGTTGCGTTGGCGTCTTCAAACTTTGTTGCGCCTGTCTGATTAACCCAGAAAACATTGTTAGGAGGCACACCGTTTAGAAGGACTCTCACGCCATTTCCACCGGCTGTACTACCAATATTTAAGTTGCCTGCGCGAAGAACAAAGATGGGTTCTGATTGAGCGCCAGCATCTAGCGTAATAGTTACACCACTGTTAATCGTGCTAGCTGGAATGTCATACACCACAACTTGGCGAGTGGCGGTTAGCGTACTATCTGAGATGACATTGTTAGCAGAGCTACCTGAACCAGTAGTAAACCCACCTGAATAGCCTCCTGCCGTAAAATTGCTGATTTGAGTCCGAGCCTGATCGATTGTACCTCTGGGGGCAGTATTACAATCTGGAGTACCAGCAGCAAATCCAGAGAACTGATAATTCTTTGAGAAGCCAGCATTACCACCACCGCCTGCATTTGAATCGAGGCATACTGTGTAGTCAGATGGCTTATCAGTGACAGGGTAATTGAGGTTGGCAATTCCTGTGATTAGTGCAGTCTTAGAACACTCGGTAATGTTTGTGTTGCTGAAGCAAAGGGTATCAGGCAAAATTAGCTTGCCATCACTCTTAGGCGGCGTATAGAAGAGATGAGCACTACTATCCTTTGAAAGATCAGTATTGATGTCTTGATCTGGTCGTCCTGCTACGTT
>CBIHQL010000062.1:0-12715 GCA_966211855.1 uncultured bacterium | reverse complement strand
CGTTTAGGACATGTTGCTGTTCTTCCTCGTGTGGGAACTAGAACTGATCCCGGTTTACCTGCTACTGGCAATTTGGGGTGGTAAAAAGCGTCTCTATGCAGCTACCAAATTCATCCTGTATACGGCAGGTGGTTCGCTGTTCATTTTAGTTGCCGCTCTAGGGATGGCTTTCTACGGCGATACGGTCACATTTGACATGCGATCGCTGATGGAAAAAGACTTGCCGCTCAATCTACAATTTTGGTTCTATGCGGCTTTCTTGATTGCCTACGCGGTCAAGCTGCCGATTTTCCCATTGCACACCTGGCTACCCGATGCCCACGGTGAAGCAACAGCTCCGGTTCACATGCTGCTGGCGGGTATTCTCTTAAAAATGGGTGGCTATGCCTTAATTCGGATGAACGCCGAGATGCTGCCCGATGCCCATGCTTACTTTGCACCGATCCTAGTAATGTTGGGGGTCGTAAACATCATTTACGCGGCTCTCACCTCCTTTGCCCAGCGCAACCTGAAGCGAAAAATTGCCTACTCCTCGATCTCGCACATGGGGTTCGTGCTGATCGGGATCGGCTCGTTCAACGAACTTGGCTTGAGCGGTGCTGTGCTGCAAATGGTTTCCCACGGCTTGATTGGGGCCAGTCTCTTCTTCTTGGTTGGAGCCACCTACGATCGCACCCACACCTTGATTTTGGATGAGATGGGTGGAGTGGGTCAGCAAATGCCCAAAATCTTCTCGATGTTTACCGCCTGCTCTCTTGCGTCCTTGGCGCTACCAGGGATGAGTGGTTTCGTCGCCGAACTGATGGTATTTGTCGGTTTTGCCAGCAGCGATGCTTACAGCTCAACCTTTAAGGTGATTATCATCTTCTTGGCAGCAGTGGGCGTGATCCTTACCCCCATTTACCTGCTGTCGATGCTGCGAGAAATCTTCTACGGGCCAGAAAATAAGGAACTCACTTCTCACGAAGCCTTGATCGATGCTGAGCCCCGCGAAGTCTTTATCATCGCTTGCTTGCTGATCCCGATTATTGGTATTGGCCTCTACCCGAAGATGCTCACTCAGGTATATGACGCCAAAACCGAGCAACTCACTGCTAAGCTGCGGGACTCTGTGTTTACCTTTGCTCAAAAACCAGCATCCACCACAGCTTCTGCTGTACCTTCCTTCTTGCCGCTAGGAATTAAAGCCCAAACCCTCCAGGCTCCTAGCATTGGCGAATAGCTTCTCATCGATGACTTAAAACTTGCCTTAAACCTCAGCTCCCTGCTGGGGTTTTTTGTTGGGCGATCGCAGATGTTAGTTTAGCTATAGATGAGGTGCTGGGATAATAATGGCATCTGACAACGGAAGACTATGGCTAGTGAATTACTCAAAGCATTTCAAGAAGCGTATCGCAATCTAGATTTGCTGCCACTCATTGACCCCAAGGAGCTAGAGAAATTTCGGGTCGATTACGGTGCTGAAGTGCTAGAGGAATTGCAGCAGCTTGTTGAAGATGACGACTCCTGCAACGGCAAGATTATTTTTGCGGGTCATCGGGGGTGTGGCAAGTCTACTTTGCTGGCTGAGTTTGGGCGGCAGTGTAGCGATCGCTATTTTGTAGTTTTCTTTTCGATTTCCGACACGATTGAGATGTCGGATGTGAACCACATCAATATTTTGTTTGCGATCGCTGTCAACCTGATGTATGAGGCAGAAAAGCATCAGGTAAACATTGCTCAGTCAACAAAAGATAGTTTTTACAAGTGGTTCGCAACTAGAACTCAGATTGAAACAGAAGCACTTAATACTGAGGTTTCTACTGGATTTGATTTATTAAAACTGATTAGCGGCAAGCTTAAGGCCGAAGCAACGGTTCGCAGAGAAATCAAGCGAGAGTTTGAGAGAAATATTTCAGATTTAGTCGCTCCCATTGAGCAAATGGCGGCTGTAATTCAAGCTGCTACCAAAAAAGAAGTTTTAGTAATTATTGATGATTTGGATAAATTAGATTTAGCAGTAGTCAAAGAAGTTTACCAAGACCACATTAAAGCATTATTCCAACCTAATTTTCGGATCATTTTCACGACTCCAATCTCATCACTCCGGGAAACATCGCTACGCGCTACGATCAGAACAGAGGCAAACGACATTGTAGAAATGCCTGTAGTCAAACTGTTTGCTAAAGGTGAGCGGCGGAAACCTGATCCAATCCCTCGACCGGAAGCAGAAAAAACGCTGTGTGAAATTTTGCAGAAGCGCATTGCTCCTGGATTAATGGAAGACGCGATCGCAGAGCAGATTGTTTTCTACAGCGGTGGTGTGCTGCGGGAATTGATTCGGATTACCAATAAGTGTTGTCAAATTTGCTCACGAGCAATCCGGCGGCAACCCGAACGCACAGATATTTTGATCAATCAAACAGTATTGCAGGAAGCGATTAAAGATTTACGTCTTGATTTTGAGGTGCCATTAGGCAAGGTGGATTACCAGATCTTGCAAACCACCTATCAAGAATTCACACCCGATGATCCAAAAGACCAAAAATTTCTAGATCTACTGCATGGATTGCATATTTTGGAGTACGAGAACGACGAGATTTGGTATGACGTGCATCCAATTGTCATTGACTTACTAAAGAGGAAAAGTCTGATCCATGACACCTGAAGTTGAGGAAGACCGCGAATTACAAAATGAGAATGCCTATGATGATTTGGTTGGCGCAATAGAAGCCAGCGACGGTGTTTTAAGTCTGTTAATTGCAGTCTGTGATGACAGCGGTTTGCGAGACCAAATTATCAATCGCTATGAAGCAGAATTGCAGTCTCAGATGCGTTGCTATCGATTACCAATAATTCGAGGAGAGCCAAGTTTAAGACAAACGATCGCTCAGGCTGTGCAAGGAGATGAGTATTTGGCGCAAGGAGGCAGAGCTGTCTTTACGGTGACAGGAGCTGAGCAGCTTTTCTTTCTGAAATTAGGGCAGGAGCGATCGGAGCAGGAAATCTTTTTTGGTTATTTGCAGTGGACTAGAGAGGGATTGCGGGAGTTTCCTTATCCGATTGTGCTGTGGGTGACTAATCAGCTACTCAAGGAGTTGAGCAAAAAAGCACCTGATTTTTGGAGCTGGCGAAAGGGAGTGTTTCGATTCATCTCACGTAAAAAGTCCGCTGTTCAGAGCCAGGAGATCACCGAAATTCAGCCAGTTCTAGAAGAGCTAGGAATTTTTGAAATAGATGATGAAAGCTTACTGCCGCTGGAAGATTTGCAAGCCTTTATTCAACAGACGGAGCAACAAAGAGGCGCTCAAGATCCGCTGCTAGCTAGCCTGTACTTCAGAATGGGCTTAATTTATGCCCGTAGACTAGAGCGCGGCGAATCTCAGGTCTACCGAGCCGAGCGAGCATCTGCGATCGAGTATTTTAATAAAGCTACTGAATTGCAAAAAGAACTCGGTTTAGAAGAAGATTTCGCAACTAGTCTAAATTGGTTAGCCTTTCTCCACCAATTACAAGGGCACTACAGCGAAGCAGAATCGCTCTATCTGCAAGCATTGGAGTTGAGAAAGCGGCTCTTGGGAGAGGAGCATTCCGATGTAGCACAAAGTTTGCACAATCTGGCAAGCCTCTACTTTGTACAAGGGCGCTACAGCGAAGCAGAACCGCTCTGCATGCTAGCGCTGGAATTAAGAAAACAGCTCTTGGGAGAGGAACATCCCGATGTGGCAACCAGCCTCAATAACCTGGCACGCCTCTACTCTTCACAAGGGCGCTACAGCGAAGCAGAACCGCTCTATTTGCAAGCATTGGAGTTGAGAAAACGCCTGCTAGGAGAGGAGCATCCCGATGTAGCAACCAGTCTCAACAATTTGGCATACCTCTACAGGGCACAAGGGCGCTACAGCGAAGCAGAATCGCTCTATCTGCAAGCATTGGAGTTGAGAAAACGCCTGCTAGGAGAGGAGCATCATAAGCTAGCAACCAGCTTTAAAAATTTGGCATATCTCTACAGGGCACAAGGGCGCTACAGCGAAGCGGAACCACTGTATGTGCAAGCCTTATCGATCGCAGAACGATGCTTGGGACAAAATCATCCGAACACCGTTGCTATCCGTGAGAATTTAGATTATTTACGAAAGGCGATCGCCTCTCAATCAGGAACTAGTGATGGGTAGAGCTATATTGAAGACCTTCTAACTTGGCATCAACTTATCAAAAAAATCATTATGAAGTCTAACCATAAAAACGGATCTCATGATCACGATAAATTAGATCAATCTCCGATTAAAGCCTTAAAAGCTAAAAAGAAGAAAAACAAGAAAAAGAATGCCCAACATCTCAAACTTGAGAAAAAAACTACTGAAGATGAAGGTAGTTCTAAACTTCCTAATAAATACTATGAGAAACAACTTGCAAAGCTGCAGCTAGAACTGGTCAAAATGCAGTATTGGGTGAAGTTCACCGGAGCGCGGATCGTCATTATCTTTGAGGGGCGAGATGCAGCCGGGAAGGGAGGTACGATTAAGCGGATTACAGAACCCCTTAACCCCCGAGGTTGTCGGATTGTTGCCTTAGGAACTCCCAGCGATCGCGAGAAAACTCAGTGGTATTTTCAACGCTATGTATCTCATCTCCCGGCTGCGGGCGAGATTGTGTGTTTTGACCGCAGTTGGTATAACCGGGCTGGGGTTGAGCATGTGATGGGCTTTTGCAGCAAAGCAGAGTACAAAGAGTTCATGCAAACCTGCCCAGAATTTGAGCGAATGTTGGTGCGCTCTGGCATTATTTTGCTGAAATATTGGTTTTCTGTCAGTGACGATGAGCAGGAACGGCGGTTTCAATCTCGACTCACCGACCCCGCCAGACGCTGGAAACTCAGTCCGATGGATTTAGAATCTCGTGCCCGCTGGGTTGAATACTCGAAGGCAAAAGATGCCATGTTCGCTCACACCAACATTCCAGAAGCACCTTGGTTTACGGTCGAGGCTGATGACAAGAAACGGGCTCGGCTCAACTGTATTCACCACATTCTCTCTAAGGTGCCCTATGTTGATATGACACCCGAGCCACCAGAGCTACCACCCCGCCGCCCCGCAGAAGATTATGTGCGCCCACCACTCAATGAGCAGTTTTTTGTGCCTCAAGTTTACTAAAGGCGATCGCTAGCCGCTAGAGGAGTTTGGAACCAAGAGCTGACTCAGCTTAGAGGAATGACGTGACTGACTAAATGTTCAGCCAACATTTGATGGGCCAAGGCTCGTTTTTCACTCTCATCTGCCAAGAGTCGATAATTCAAAAACTTCTCATGGTAATGCTGAGCTTGCAAAGTGTGGTATTGAGTTTGTAGCTCGCAAGGAAATTGCATCACTGTCCCAGCATTGGCTTGAGTTTGCCGCCGTTGAGCACGCAGTTGATGGCTAGTGGCAATGGCAGCACAACTCGCAGCCAAAGTCTTATAGTGCTTAGCCTGGAGAGCTTGCCCAGCAGACTGAGCTTGATGAATTTGTACCTTGACAGAGAGTTTGTTTGCTTGCCTTGAGATCTGAGGTTGATACAATCCATCTATCATAGTTTACGGTTAACATCCCCTTTTAAATCCTATCGGGCGGCGGCAAGATGGGCGGTGATCTTTCGACAATAAAGGTTGAATAAGGGAGACATACGAAACTCTTCAGTGCGGGGATAAGGGGCCGCGATCGCGACTTCAGCAACCACTCGTCCTGGATGGGCTGCCATGACCACGACCCGTTGCGATAGATAGACCGCCTCATAGATATTATGGGTGACAAAGAGCGTCGTCCAGTGTTGATGGTGCCAGAGGTGCAGTAGATCACTATTTAATTTGCTGCGGGTCATTTCATCGAGCGCTCCAAAGGGTTCATCCATCAGCAACAGATCGGGTTTGGTGACTAAGGCTCTCGCGATCGAAACTCTCATTTTCATACCGCCTGATAGCTCTCGCGGATAAGCTTGCTCCCAACCTGTCAGACCCACCAGCGCGATCGCTTCGGCAATGGCAGATTTTGCAGCTGCACCTGTAATACCTGAAAGCTTGAGGGGAATTTTTATGTTTTCCCACACGGTTGCCCAAGGCATGAGAGCCGCCTCTTGAAAAACAAAGGCTAGCTGGCGATCGCCCCCCATTTGACTGCCCAAAATTTGCCCTGTGCTTAAGCGACCTAGACCTGCAATTAGCCGTAACACAGTACTCTTGCCACAACCCGATGGCCCCACTAAACTGACAAACTCTGAGCGACCAATTTGCAAATTTAAGTCTTGCAAGGCCACGGTACCATTTGTGTAGACCTTACCCACTTGGTGCAGTGCGATCGCCGGAGGCTCTGAGGCAGCAGGCAGGCAACTCTCACGAGCATCAGCAGAATCACAAGATTTTGGAGATTCGGTTGGATAACTACTCATGCGGAAATGCTGGTTGGGCTAAGGTTAGCGCCATGATGAATTGAGAAGACTCTGCTCAAGTGAATGACCCTGCTAACAGCCGAATTGACTTAACCTGACTCCGCAGGGATACCTTTATTGATAAATTGCAAGGTATAAGCGGCTTGATAATTCGTTGTCGGCTTAAAGATACCTACTGCAACCATCGTGTCAAAAAAAGACTGCCAACGTTCGTTTGTCATGGCACCAATGCCTTTCGTCACGGCATCTCCAGACAATATCAGGCCATACTCTTTGATGGTGTTAATGCCATAGGCAATTTGTTCGTCGGTCATTTCTGGATTGGCTTGTTTAATCAAAGCATTACCAGGGGCAGGATCTTTGAGATAGCTATACCATCCTGCAATAGAGGCATCAACAAATCGTTGAACTAAATCTGGATTTTGTTCGACTAGCTCTCGGCGAGTTGCAATGGTGGTGGAGTAAGGGTTATAACCCGCATCAGCGAGCAACATGACGACAGGTTCAAAGCCAGATTCTTTTTTAATTTTGAGTGGCTCAGAACTCAAATAACCTTGCTGCACTGCGTTTTTGTCGGCTAGGAATGGGCCTACATTGAAGTTGTAGGGTCGTTTTTGATCATCGGTAAACCCATATTTGGCCTTTAAAAACGGCCAGAAGGTGGTGTTGGCTGCTGATGACACAAAAATTGGTGCTCCTTTGAGCTTGGTGATCGCGTCATTTCCAGTGCCGGGATGAGCCATTAAGATTTGCGGATCTTTTTGGAAAATCGCAGCAACCGTAACTTTGGGGATGCCTTCTTCAATAGCTCGGATTGCTTCGGCTGAGCTTCCCATAAAGAAATCAATCACGCCACCCATTAATAGTTGAGTGCCGTTAACTTGAGCACCCCCCATTTTAATGGTGACATCCAAGTTATACCGCTCGTAAATACCTGTTGCGACCGCCTGATAGAAACCACCGTGCTCTGCTTGGGCAAACCAATTCGTGCCGAAAACCACTTTGTCAAGCTGACGGTTAGCACTGGGAGATGCAGTGGTACCAAAAAGAGGAGGTCGAGGTTGAGGGTTGGGTCGGCAAGCAGCCACGATGCCAGTCGCGATCGCCAGCGAACTATATCGAATCAGTTGCCGACGCTTAAATTTTAATGGACTCATTTCATAAAACTTTGAAAGACGAATCTCAGTTATTTTTTGAATTTTAAGCGAACAATAATTTGTATATTAATATACAAAACTCATTCTAATTTTTGGCGATCGCCGTTAACTACTGTAGTTTGCCCAGGCTTGCCAAAAAATATAGAGTGACAAGATTGCCAAGAAGGTGCGAAAACCTAAACTTACGATTTGATCAGGAAGTTTGGGCAAAAAACGGGTACTAACTTGGGCACCGACTAAACCACCACAGCCTAACAGCAGACCTTCCCAAATTAAAATATTCCCCTTGAGAGCGTGACCCAGGCAAGCAGAAATTGCGGTAATAATAATGACACCCAAGCTCGTTTGAATCGCAACTTTAATCGGTTCTCCTAACAGCAAAACTTGCAACGGCACCATAATCACACCCCCACCTACACCAAATAGCCCTGCCAAGATACCAGCGGCACCTCCTGTCAAAATCCGAGCAGCGAGCGGATGAATTATTTGTGCATCTGAGCCATCGCCTTGGGTCACTAGTTGCTTACGTAGCTCGACCAAATAAATATTCAAGATTAGGAGTAAGCCGAACAAAAATAGCAATAGATAACCAGGTATTTTGGTTGCCAAATAAACTCCAAGTTGCGCTGTCAAAAGTGCGGGAAACCCCAACAAAATCACACGTTTAAAATCAAAATATCCCATCCGCCAATTTTGGATACTTCCAGAAATAGAAGTAATGAGAATAGCGAGGCTGCTGGTTGCGACTGCTTGCACAGGGGTATAACCGAGGGCCACTAACAAGGGCACTAATACAGTCCCACCACCAATGCCCAAAAAGCCAGCCAGAATCCCAGCTATCAGCCCGCCTGCCGCTAATAAAGCCCACAGCCTATCCACCACAATCCGTTTACCTTTTGTAATATATTTTTTGTCTGCTTAGTTTACAGCAGGGAGCGAGTCGTGAGCCACACAAGCCCCAGATGATGAGATTGCAATTAATTCCCTCGGCTGGAAGATGCGAGGTTTTTAAACACTCGGCATTCTGATTTTATGGAGTGAATGAGAGATGAATTCAATGCCATTACATATGTTAAGTTGATTGAATTTATTTTGCGTTTATTTTCATTAGTTGCGCCTTGCGTGGGTTCAGTCTACAAATCTACCTATCTATGCAATTCATTTTTCTCTAGGATTTTTTTATTGCCAATTCATTGGTTTTTCAAAAATTCATGGCTGTTAAACCGCATTTGATAAAATTTCAGCAGCGATGGCAAAATCTCAGGCGATCGTGCTTTTTGAGCTTATTAATTGGCACTTTTGTTGGGGCACTCCTGTTATGGATTGTGCCTGCCCTTTCCCAGCAGCCAATCACGCTCAGCTTTTTGGTGGGTGCGCCCGAAACCCCTACCTGGCAACCCCTGATCAAAAAATTTGAAGCCGAAAATCCAGGGATTCGGATCAATTTAATTGAAGGCCCCAACGCGACCAATGCCGTTGAGGACTTGTATACCTCTTCGTTTCTGCTGGGGAGTTCGCCCTACGATTTGGTCTACATGGACATTGTCTGGGTGCCCAAGTTTGCAGCGGCGGGTTGGTTAGAAGATCTCAGCGATCGCATCTCGCCAGCAGAAACCCAAGATTTTCTCCAGGGTGATTTGGAAGGGGGTCGTTATCAAGGGGGGCTTTACCGGATTCCGGTGCGATCGGATGCAGGGATGCTCTACTATCGCGAAGACTTGCTCACTCAGAACGGTTTTCAACCCCCAGAAACCTTCACCGATTTATTACGCATCTCGCAAGCACTCCAAGACCAGAAAGTGGTGCCCTGGGGTTACGTTTGGCAAGGTCGCCAGTACGAGGGTGCAGCGGCGATGTTTGTCGAGGTGTTGGCAGGCTCAGGCGGTTTCTGGATTAACCCCGAAACCAAAGAAGTGGGTCTCGATCGCCCAGAATCGGTGCGGGCTGTCGAGTTTTTGCTCAAAACGATTCGCGAAGGCGTTTCACCACCGGGTGTTGTGACGTATCAAGAAGAAGAAACCCGACGCATTTTTCAAAGTGGACAATCTGCTTTCTTGCGGAACTGGCCTTACGTCTGGCCCCTCGCCAACTCTGAAGACTCACCTGTGAAGGGCAAGATTGCGATTAAACCGATGATTCACGCGCCCGGTTTGCAGGGTGCGGCTTGCCAAGGAGGTTGGGGTTGGGGCATTGCTAAAGGCTCTCGGCATCCCGATGCGGCGTGGAAAGCAGTGCAGTTTTTCACCAGCAAAGAGTCGCAGCGAGACATGACGTTGAGTACGGGCTATTTACCCAGTCGGCGATCGCTCTACAGTGACCCAGAAATTATCAAAAATTACCCCTTCTTCTCAGAAATGCTGGATGTGCTCGAAAATGCGGTGCTGCGGCCTCCGATCGCTCAATATGCTCAAGCATCAGATATTCTTCAGCGCTACCTCAGTGCAGCATTAACCAACCAAATGACCCCAGAGCAGGCAATGCAGGCTGCTGCCAATGAAACCCGCCGACTGTTGGGCACGACTTGAGGGAGGAATTTTAAGACATGGCTCTAGATGCAATGCGCAAACGTGAGCAAATTACAGGTTGGATTTTGGTATTGCCAGCCTTACTGTTGCTCGCTTTAGTGTTTGCGTACCCGATCGGTCGCGCCTTTTGGGATAGCTTTTTCACCCGCAACTTAGGCACCGAGTTGCAACCAGTTTTCTCAGGGTTAGATAACTACGGGCGGATGGTGTTTGATGGTCGGTTTTGGCAAAGTCTGCGTAACACGACTATCTTTACGGTTGCGTCGGTCATTTTAGAACTGCTGATTGGCATGGGCATTGCGCTGGTACTCAATCAAGCGTTTCGAGGGCGCGGCGCGGTACGAACGATCGCGATTTTACCTTGGGCGCTACCCACGGCTTTAATTGCCCTCGCCTGGACTTGGATTTTTAATGACCAATTTGGGGTGGTTAATGATCTGTTGCGGCGCTTTGGCTTGGTTGAAACTGGGATCAATTGGCTGGGCGAACCGACCTTAGCCATGATTGCGGTGATTATTGCTGATGTCTGGAAAACCACCCCATTCATTAGCATCTTGTTGTTAGCGGGTTTGCAGTCAATTTCTCAAGATCTGTACGAAGCACACTCTCTCGATGGGGCAACGGCTTGGCAGAGTTTTCGGCAAATCACGCTGCCCTTGTTACTGCCTCAGATTTTGATTGCAGCCTTGTTTCGGTTTGCGCAAGCCTTTGGTATTTTCGACCTGATCGCTGTGATGACCGGGGGTGGCCCTGGTGGTGCGACTGAGACAGTGTCGTTGTATGTCTACGCGACAGTGATGCGCTATCTCGACTTTGGCTATGGAGCGGCTTTAGTAGTGGTGACCTTTGTGTTGTTAGTGTTGGCGGTGGCGATCGCCAGTTTCCTTCTCAGTAAATTGAGAGCTAGAACGGCAGGAGCGAAATAACCGATGACAACATTTGACGAAAATTCTCAGGCAGAGGCGATCGCAGTTGCTAAACAGCCGTCCGAGCCGTCATGGTCTTGGCGGAAAGTCGTTTTACCCCTGGCTGCGTTGTTGATTGTGCTGTTTTGCTTGGCTCCGATTCTTTGGCAACTGCTGACCTCGGTGAAGGTAAATGCCGACATCTCTGCTGTGCCAACTATCTATTTTCCAACGCGCTACACTCTCAGCCACTACACCGAGCTATTTGTCCGCCGTCCCTTCTTCCGCTACATCCTCAATAGTGGATTCGTTTCGATTGTCTCGACTTTAATTGCACTGGCCTTAGGTGCTCCGGCTGCTTATGCCCTAGCGCGGTTACGCATTCGCGGGGAACGAGCAGTTTTGGCGGGTGTTTTAATCATTACCCTATTTCCCTATATTTTGTTGTTTCTCGGTTTGTTAGATATCGTGCGGGCTTTGGGGTTGGGCAATAACTATCTAGCCTTGATTATTCCGTATACCGCAATTAACTTACCGTTGACGATTCTGGTGATGCGGAGCTTCTTTCAACAACTGCCCCGTGATCTAGAAGATGCTGCCAAAGTAGACGGTTACAACACTTGGCAAATGCTCACCCAGATTGTCTTGCCCATGACGTTACCCGCTTTAGTCACTACTGGCATTCTCACCTTTATCGCTGCTTGGAATGAATACATTTTTGCGTTGACGTTTATTACGCGAGAAGAGATGAAAACCATTCCCGTGGCGACAGCGCAATTGGGCGGGGCTTCGGTGTTTGAAATCCCTTACGGCCCGATCGCGGCAGCAACGGTTCTCGGTACTTTACCGCTAGTGATCTTGGTATTGCTTTTCCAGCGCAAGATTGTCCAGGGGCTAACGGCTGGGGCAGTCAAAGGATAATTCAACTCGCAACTTTAAATATCACTGTTAATCATGGCTAAACTTGAAATCGAAAATCTCAATAAAACCTACACTCCGCAGGTCATTCCGGTTAAAGATGTCACTTTGAGCGTAGATGAAGGTGAATTTTTGACGCTGCTAGGCCCATCCGGTTGCGGTAAATCAACGATTTTACGGCTGATTGCTGGCTTAGAAGCACCCACACGCGGGCAGATCAAGATTGGTGGTCGGAATGTCAGCCGTCTGACACCGGGCGATCGCAACATCGCGATGGTCTTTCAAAGTTACGCGCTCTATCCCCACCTAACTGTCTAAGACAACATTGACTCTGTCTTAAAATTGCGTAACAAACTCTCTAGTGACGAAATCCGCCAACGCATTAGTGATGTATCCCATGTGCTGGGTCTAGAAGAATTGATGAACCGCAAACCCGGTCAACTGTCTGGTGGGCAACGGCAGCGGGTCGCAGTGGCACGAGCTTTGGTACGCCGACCGGATGTGTTTTTGCTAGATGAGCCGCTCAGCAACCTTGATGCCCTACTACGGGAGCATGTGCGCGCTGAACTTAAGCAACTCTTTGCCGCCCAAAATACCCCAGTGGTCTATGTGACTCACGACCAAACCGAAGCCATGACTCTCTCAACCAAAGTAGCGGTGCTCTCGAATGGCTGTGTGCAACAACTCGACCCTCCCCAACGCATCTACACCCATCCTGCCAATCAATTTGTAGCTGGGTTTGTCGGTAGCCCCCAAATGAATTTGCTGACGGTGCCCTGTCAAGATCACTACGCAGTGTTGGGTGGCTCTA